>CAYYXU010000019.1:0-20337 GCA_964475645.1 uncultured bacterium
ATAGTCCAACAAATAGATAATAACCTGGTAACGCCTATTCTGGTTGGAGAAAGTGTTGGTATACATCCATTGGTGGTTATGATTGCATTACTTATCGGTGGAACACTTATTGGGCCGCTTGGAATGCTTTTAGCTGTCCCCGCAACAGGAATACTTAAAGTTGTCGGAAGGGAAATCATGTTCCTGACGCGGAACGCCCACCTATTATAGTTTATTCTATTTTAAATAATTTATAATCTAAGAATGACAGTACAAGGTTTCGGTCGTTATGCATTGGATACAGCCAAAGCTGTGAATCTTTGCCTTTCGAACTTTGTTTTTGGATAATTTCTACTGGTTCCCCAATAATATCCATCACCTGTGGTATGGTCATACCAATTCTGATTGTAGCATTTTTTAACTTGGCACGACGCAGTCTTTCTTCCTCCATCCGCTTGTCAATCCCATAACGGATGGTTAACTGTTCGAGCTCGTCCAACCTATTTTTAAGCACCTTATATATTTTTTCATTGACAGGACCTATTCCACCGCTCAAATTTTTTGCTTCTTCTAATGCAATCACTGCCAATCTGATTTCACTTGCATCACGTATTTGATCAATATCCTCTACCATCATTGCTGCAATCTGATAATGGTATGCATTTATTTCTCTTTTCAATGGTGGATATTTCAATAATGCATTACTAAATAATTGAAGTGCTTTATCGTAAAAACGGTACTTCATTGCTGTTTTTCCATTAGCCAAACTCTGCAAACCTTCAAATCTAGGTATTTCCTTTCTAGCCTTATCAGAAAAAAGAGCTGTTTTTTTAACCATAGCTAATGCTTTATCATGCTTGCCCTTACTCATTAGTAGCTCAGCATCCTGTAATCGCAAACTGGCGATGCGATAAAGATGTGCATTGACTTCAATCGCTAGAGTAGAATCAGCATTTCGTAGCGAAGCTAGATATCTATCTACAGCTTTATCAGTCATGTTATTATTTTCAAACTGCATACCTTCTTTAAACAATTGATATGGTATTTTCTCATTACATAACACTAAATATGACTGTGCTCGGTAAAGATTACTATGAGAGGGGTTTTTCTCAATAAAATTTTCAAATATTTTCTTTGCTTCTATAAAATCCCCCCTATAATAATATTCTTTTGCATTGTCACCTGCAGTCAATTTCCCGCCAAAAAAAGTAGCTAGAGTAAGATATATACCATAATCCCGTAAATGGAAGCCTGAGATTGGTGTTATATCATTTGGATCATCAACATGCTTAATTTTGATGTATGAATGTTTAAGGTCCAATCCTACAGCAAACCGATATTGTTTCTCAGCATCAAAAATAAATCTTACACCAAATGCATAAGAGGTCGATGGCCCCCAACCCTCCGGTGTTTCATCCAACGCATCAGAATTAGGTGAATAATAAAATTTTGTCTGTGCTAACCCCCATGTATAACGTGCATTAAAATAGAACTCTTCGAACCATTGAAATACCAGCGCATGACTTAAACTAAATTCAGAAATCTTCGGCGAAAATTTTCGGTTGATATTCCAATTAGGGTTGACAGCGCCCCAATTACTCATTGGAATTGTATCAGGAAAAAGCAGGTTAGCGGAACGATAATTAAGTCCAGTTTGCATATCCAACCAGCTGGTCTTTAGAATAAAGTTAGACAGGTTTAACTTCATAAAATCAAAATCAAGCTGATGACCCCACTTTGCTATTTTTCCCCCCGCATCAAAATGACCTTCTACACCTTCATCATATTTGACCCAGCCTGATTTCATGTTTTCACCATCATCACCCCCGCCACCATTATAACTTATACCATAACGTAATTCTAAAGGTATAATTGAAATCGGATGATGGAATTCGCGAGGATGTAATAACTTATTTTTCCAATAACCTGGTTCATATTGGATCTTTGGTTTAGGATATATTTTAATTAATCCCCAAAAATAAGTTTTGAGGGAATCTTCAGCAGCTGAACCAGTGGAGGCCAATGATATGTGGCTGCAAATTAGAATAACCGAGAAAATCCTTAATTGCATGCAATGGTAAAGTAATGGCTAGATGTATTTCATTGCAAGTCTAAGCTATAAACCAAAGTTTTACCACTAATAACATTTTACACTAACTTCGACATAATAATTTTATAACGGAACATAGTTTATTTATCACCATTGAAAAAAAGATAAGGATTGTTAGGTTAGTATAATGAAATCTTTTATTACAACAGCAGCCATTTTATTATTGACAAATATTATTTTAGGCCAAGAATTTTCGATCGCCCGCGTTAATTATGGCGGAGGTGGGGATTGGTATTGTGATCCATCCAGCATTCCAAACATACTTAGCTATTTAACAAAAAATACTTCGATCAAAGCTGCCCGTGATGAATACAGAATAAAGCTTACCACAAAAGAAATGAGAGGTCATCCATATCTTTATATGACTGGTCATGGAAACATTAGATTCACGAATGAGGAAATCATTGACCTACGTGAATATCTTTTGGGAGGAGGTTTTCTACACACAGATGATAATTATGGACTTAATACATCCTTCCGAAGAGAAATGAAGAAGGTATTCCCTGACCGCGATTTTGTAGAGTTACCTCACGATCACGCAGTCTTTCATTCGTATTTTGATATGCCCAATGGATTACCAAAAATTCATGAACACGATGGCAAGCCACCACAACTATTTGCACTTTATAATGAAGATCGTATTATGGTTATTTATTCCTTTGAATCAGATTTAGGTGATGGTTGGGAAGACGAAGAAGTTCATAACGACCCACCAGAATTAAGGACGGCTGCTTTACAAATGGGCATCAATATTATTTATTTTTCACTTACGCAATAAAATGCCTTCAATCACCAACCACTTAAAACGTATCCGCAGAGAAGCAGTGCAAAATGATCTCATTACACTAGCCTGGGCAGCATATACTTTCATTCTAATGATTTTATTCATAGCCATTGGAATTGAAGCTGTCTTCTATCTTTCCAGTGCAATTCGATTGATAATATTACAAATAATTGCCGGGTTAATTGTTGCAGTTATTATAAGCCTGTTTATAGTTAACGCACTTATTGAACAAAATAAGATTAAACGTTATTCATGGTCAAAACTTGCCCGATCGGCTGGTAGATTAGCCTTTCCAAAAAGTGATGTTGTAATTAATGCCTACCAACTGGAACAATCAGAAAATACATATACGTCGAATTCATTAAGCAAAAGCTATATCCAGAGAATATCAAATAAATTGAAAAGAATAAATCTTAAAAAATTATTTCCCACTAAACACGCTGAAAATTGGAAAGTATCTTCCCTGGGAATGCTCATCTTAGGCAGCCTAATGGTAATAATATTTTGGGATTCAGGCAGTAATGCTCTAATTCGCTGGGGTCATCCAAAACACGAGTTTGAGGTTCCAAAACCATTTGTTATAACTGGTGTTACGCGCAATATTCATTTATTAGGTGGTGATTCTACTACACTTAGTTTCGAAATAAGTGGTCTTTTACCTGATTCAATATTCTTGGAATTAATTCCAAGTACAAAGGATACAGCACTTCTTTTTACAATGAAACCAAATTCTGATGGTAGATATACACACTTAATGGAAGAAATCTATCAAGATTATCGTTATAGGGCATTTTCTCCAGCAAATCATTTCTGGCAGGCCTGGAAAATAGTTGTTTCACCTGATTATTTTATATCCGTAACAGATCGACCAATTATGGAAGAATTTTCCATTACGGTAATTCCTCCTGACTATTCAGGTTTACCTGTGAATATCCAAAAGGGAAATCAAGCTGATGTTAAAGGATTAAAAGGATCTACTATCAGAATTGATTTAAAAAGCAACCGACCGTTAAGTAAAGGGTTTCTGAAACTTGATAATGAAAAACTCCCCTTAACTGTTCGTGGAAAACGAGCGGCTGGTGGTTTTATTTTTAGTAGGGATGCCTTACTAAAAATAGAATTGGAGGATAATCGTGGAATAACCAATCAAAATCCTATACCTTACCATTTACAGATTCTACCAGATTTAAACCCGGACATGAGAGTAATTCAACCTGCACCAATTGTGGAACTTGGATCTGATCAGTTAATACCGATTCACTTAAAAATTGAGGATGATTTTGGGTTTAGTACCCTTCAAATCGGTTATGAAGTTCAAAGGCCCAGTTACATTGAAGATGAGTCCTTAATCTCAATTTTTCCAATATACCTTGAAAACCAAAATGATCTTTCGCAAGAAGTTAAAACAATTTGGAGCCTGGTTGAACTTGGATTAATGCCAGAAGATGAAGTTCGTTATCATTTTGAGGTTTATGATAATGATGAAGTTTCAGGTCCAAAAAAATCTATATCCAGTACATTTATTGCCAGGGTACCATCATTAGGTGATTTATTTACTGCCATGGAAAAAGAAGAAGATCAAATGATTGATGAATTAATAATACATTCCAACGAAATTGATGGTATTCAAAAACAACTGGAAAATATGCAACTGGAAATGCTGAAGTCAGATCGTTTAGACTGGGATCAGCAGCAACAAATGGAAGAAACCCTTGCACAAGTTCAAAAAGAAGCTGAAGCATTGAAAAAATTAACAGAATCAATGGAAGCAATAAATCAATCTGCGGAAAAGCATAGTCTTTTTTCAGATGATCTAATGCAGAAATTCAAAGAACTTCAAGAATTGGTAAATGAAATATTAAACCCGGAATTAATGATTGATATGGACGAACTCAAAGATGCGTTGGAAAAAATGGATATGAAAGATGTTATGGATGCAATGGAAAAACTTTCATCTAATCTTGATCAAGTAGAACAACAACTTGACCGGTTCCTTGATATATTTCGCCGAATCAAAGCCGAACAAAAACTTGATGAAACAATACAAAGAATGAATCAATTGGTAGAACAGCAAAGAATTATAAATGAGAATATTCAAACTATAGATGAACAAACAGATCCTACTGCAATTTCTCGATTGAGCCATGAAGAACAACGCAATAGAGAAGAGTTTTCAAATATTAGAGACGTAATGGAAGAAGCAGCAAAAGCAATGCAGGAGTTTGATCAAAAATCTGCTAATGCCTTGGAAAATCTTGAAAAAGACCGCCTTACTAATCAAACAGAATCTAGTTTAAGCCAAACCGCTCGACAGTTACAAAAACAACGGATCAAACAAGCACAACTACAAAGTGCTCAATCTCTGAAAAACTTAGAAAATCTTCAATCCATGGTTACAGATATTCAAAGCCAGTTTCAACATCAAACCACAATAAAAATGGCGGGAAAATTTCAAACAGTAATGGGTAATTTACTTGAACTGTCAAAACTGCAGGAGTCCTTAGAACAAAGCACTAGAACAATACCCAGAAATTCTCAAAGACTTGCTGCTATGGCTGGGCAACAACAGTATGCTCAAGATCAATTGATGAAAATCATGGCATCATTAATGGATTTATCAAAAGAAACTTTCGCAGTCACACCACAGATGGGAAAAGGAATGGGGATGGCAAATGCCCAGATGGAAAAAGCCAAGAAAAAACTGACAGAACGTAATGGACGCGGAGCTGCAAATAGCCAACAATCCGCTATGCAATCCTTAAACGAAGCTGCTTTAGCAGTATATCAAAGTATGAACCAAATGCAAGCATCCGGGTCAGCTAGCGGATATGAACAATTCCTTCAGCGCATGCAAGAATTATCTGGACAGCAACAGGGAATCAATAATCAGAGTATGCAATTAGCGCTTGGTCAGTTATCTGCCGCTACACAACAAAATCTTATGCAACGTTTGCTGAGGCAGCAAAGACAAGTTCAAAAAAGTTTACAACAATTAATGAATGAAACGAGGCAATCTGGTGAACAAGGGCTAGGTGACATGGGAGGTATTGCAGAAGATATCAATGAAGTGATCAAAGATTTTCAAAATCAAAGGTATCAGCAACGAACAAAAGAACGCCAACAACGAATTCTCTCGCGAATGCTCGATAGTCAGAAATCATTGACTCAGCGGGGCTTTAAAGAAGAGAGAAAAGCAGAATCAGCCAATGAAATTGTCTATGAGGGCCCATCTGGATTACCTGTGGATTATGGTCAACGCAGAAGCCTGGCTATGGAAGCATTAAATCAATCATTGAAAGCGGGTTATTCCCGTGATTATCAAACCATGATTCGTCGTTATTTCAACGCACTTAGTCAATCAGAAAAACAAATAGTGCTGAAAGATTCTACATTCAATGAATAAAGCAATTATCATAATCAGCTATAGTATTCTTTTTGGGCAAATTACTGTAATGCCCCAAGGAAGAAATTTAATTCAGAACGCATTATTAATGGAGCGTAAAGGAGATATCGAGCGGGCTCGTACCCTTTACGAAGATATGCTTAGAGATAACCCTGGGAATCGGCAGGCCTACCAACGCCTGAAAGAAATACTTAAACGGACTGGAGAACTAGATTCAGCAATTCAATTAGTTGAAGTTTGGATCGATCTGAACCCAAATGATCTACAAGCATATATAGAGCTCGGTGAAATAGTATTTTTAAAAAAAGATAAAATAAGGGCTACTAAGATTTGGAATGATTTTGAAATAACCTATGGTACTAATAAAAGTATTTACAGGATGTTGGTCCATACATTTAGTCGGCTTGGATTAACTGAAGAAATAGAAAGATTAGTAAAACGAGGCAGAAGCAAATTAGGTCAAAAAGATATGCTGGCCTTAGATTTGGCAAATTATTACTACTCAAGGCAAACTTATGATCGAGCGTTAGACGAATATTTAATCTATATCATAGAACACCCGCAACAAGAAAAGCTTGTGACTGATCGTGTGTTACTAATGAGTGACGATCCCGAAAATCACTTGCTAATAGAGAAGAAACTCATTTCTTCTCTTGACAAAAATCATTTGATTATCAATAAATTATTGGCAGGATATTATTTTAAGACTAGTCGCTACAATGAAGCATTAAATACCCATCGATCGATGGGACTGGATAACAACTCAGATTTTAATCGTTGGCTTTTACTCGCTGGAAATTTACGCAAGGAAAATCAATATGATCTGTCTATCAAAGCTTACCAGGAACTTCTAGATCTTGAACTAGAAATACCTCCCAAAATTATTGGAGAAGCATTATTAGGCCTGGGTAAAACATACGAAGATCAACTACTGCCTAATGTCCGGAACAATTCATTAGTTGTTTTTTATCCCGATAATTTATTTTTCAAAAATGAATTTTTTCAGATTTCCTCTAGATCTCGTGAATCACTCGAAAAAACATTTGAACTCTATAAAAGAGTTTTGCAAGAACTGCCTGCTTCATCATTCTCACCAAAGGCACATTTTCGACTTGGTGAAATTCAATTCAAGATCACCCGAGATTTTGATGGTGCTCGCACATCATATTTATCCGCGTTGGCATCACGTCCGGATAATAATCTTCGGCAAAATATTCTACTTCGTATTGGAGATACTTTTATTGCAGAAGGAAATTTAATAGCCGCTCGCAACCATTTTAAAGTTCAACATCGAAATAATAATACCAGTATCAGCCCATTTACTATGAAAGAAATCCATTTAACATTTTTAACAGGAGCAATTGACACAGCTAAAACTGTTCTGGATTCGGTGATCGTAAATTCTTTGCCGAACGATAAATATTTTAACGATTTAATGGAATTACAGGATATTATTGCACAGCATTATACCCTTGGTAACGAGGAAGATAAAGAAGCATTATTACAATACTCAATTGCAGAAAGATTTTTGCAACAGTACAAATTAGTAGAGGCAGCTGAAATGTTAGCCTTTATAAGGGAAAATTACCCGGATGTATCTATTTTGCCCACAGTGATGCTTAGAGAATGTTTATTAAGGTTATTGTTGGAAGATGTAAACATATCGTTAAATATTTCACAATTATTAGAAAAGACTATATTTGCTTCACAAGGAATCACAATCCAGGGTGAAATCAATGAACAGTTTTTTGGAGACATTGATGAAGCAATGAAATTTTATAATAATTTATTAGAGTCCTACCCCATGTCAATGCTTGCTGAACCAGTGAGAATGCGAATGCGACAGTTGAAAAACACTGAGGAAAGCTAAATGAAACAATTGATAATCATCGTTAATATTTTTCTACAAATTCTCGGGGCTGCAGATAAGCTGTTAATACCAATGGATCAAATCCAAAAGGATCATTTGAAGGCCTATGGAATAGCTTTTTGGACACTAGAAAAAAATATAAACATTGAGTGGTTGTTAAATTATCGTGGTGGCTCATTCCTAATAGATTATTATTCACCAATAGCACAAGAATGTAGAATACGCGGAGTGAGTTTTAATCGGATAACAGCTAATGGCGTTTTAGATATTTATACTGAAATCGAGCAAAATAATATGGATATTGTTCTTTTGGAAAAGGCGCCTAGAATCGCCATATATACTCCCCAAAATAAACAGCCATGGGATGATGCTGTCACACTGGCTTTAACCTATGCGGAGGTGCCCTATAAAACATTATGGGATAAAGAAGTATTCCAAGGTGAATTAGAAAAATATGATTGGCTACATCTCCATCATGAAGATTTTACTGGCCAATACGGTAAATTCTACCGGAATTATCACACTGCACAGTGGTACATTGAACAACAATCAAAATATGAAACCATGGCCAAAGATCTTGGTTTTATTACAGTTCATGAGCAAAAGAAAGCTCTTTCTCGTTTGATCCGTGACTATGTGGGAAACGGTGGCTTCCTTTTTGCTATGTGTTCAGCCACTGACACTTATGATATTGCCCTAGCCGAAGATGGTATTGATGCTGCTCATCATGTTTTTGATGGAACACCGATCACATCAAATGTCAACTCAAAACTTGATTTTAAAAAAACTTTTGCATTCACTGATTTTTCCCTCATGACAGATCCAATGGTTTATGAATTTTCAGATATCGATTTTCCACCAAGTCATAACCCTATCACGCGTGGTGCTGAAGCTGATTATTTCACCTTATTCGAATTTTCTGCAAAATACGATCCTGTCCCAACGATGCTAACCCAAAACCATGTAACGGTTATAAAAGGATTTATGGGGCAGACTACCGGGTTTCACCGGGAGCGAATCAAAAAACACGTGGTATTAATGGGAGAAGATCCGGCCTCCCCCCAAGTAAAATACCTCCATGGCAATTTTGGTCAAGGCACATATACCTTCCTAGGCGGACATGATCCAGAAGATTATCAACATTTTGTTGGAGATCCGCCAACTGATCTATCCTTACATAGAAATTCACCTGGGTACCGATTGATACTAAATAATATTCTTTTCCCTGCTGCACGAAAAAAAGAACGAAAAACATAATGGATAGTTTTCATATCCATGAAGATAAGCTTGATGATGCATTTATGGTTTCCACGAATATACCAGAATTTGATGATCCTTATGAAATATCAGAATATTCAAAACGCTTGAAGGGTACTGTTCATCTTATTTTGACGGCATATGATGATCATATTCCAATTGCCTTTAAAATTGGTTACCATAGACATTCTGATGGATCATTTTACAGTTGGATGGGTGGCGTCCTACCAAATTATCGTAGAAAAGGTATTGCTAATAACCTGGCGCATCACCAGGAGACCTGGGCAAAGAAAAAAGGTTATAACTCTATTAAGTTGCAAACCAGATCAAAACACAATGCAATGCAAGCGCTCGCAATAAACCGTGGATTTCAAATAACCAATAGAAAGGAAAAAACATCTAATTCTAATACCTGCATTTGGATGAATAAACCGCTATAATATGTGGATTCAAAAAGAGATTTCACTACCAGCTAAACCACGCGGTTTTCATTTAATAACAAATGATATACTGAATAGTATTCCGGTTACTAAAACGATCAAAAATGGGTTACTGCACGTATTTATAAAACATACATCTGCTTCTCTGACCATCAATGAAAATGCCGACCCAAGCGTACGGACTGATTTCGAATTCCATTTCAATCATATGGTGCCAGAAGATCAACTTTACTATACACATACTATGGAAGGGTCCGATGATATGCCTTCACATTTGAAATCATCCATACTAGGATCATCGATCAGTATTCCCATCACTGATGGACAACTCAATCTAGGGACCTGGCAGGGTATATATTTATGCGAACACCGTAACCGTGGTGGTAGTCGCAGCATCATAGTAACAATACATGGTGATGACTGTAGAAATTAGGTAGATAAAAGAAATTAAGACTTCCTCTTTACTGCATTCCAGATCTCATCCATTTCATCTAAGGAGGATTCTTCAAGTGTTTTACCTCTTCTTTTTAGTTCTTTTTCAATCATTTTGAAACGATTTATAAATTTATTATTTGTTCTTCGAAGTGCATCTTCTGCAGGTATCCCAAGGAACCTTGCCAAATTAACCAATGCGAAGATAGCGTCTCCGATCTCTTCTTTTATGGATTCTTTATTATTTTCATGCTGGGCTAATTTTATTTCCTCCAATTCTTCGTGCACTTTTTCCCATACAGATTCTATTTTCTCCCAATCAAAACCAACATAAGCCGCTTTTTCTTGCAATCGCTGTGCCCGGACTAATCCTGGTAAATTGACCGGTACACCATCTAACCGAGATTCGCGTTTCTTTTCTTTTTGTTTCTCTGCTTCCCAATTCTGCTTCGCATTAAAGGCAACATCGGCTTTTAAACCCCCAAATACATGAGGATGACGTCTGACCAATTTTTCATTAACTATTTTCAGACTTTCATTGATGTTAAATCTCTCACTATCCATTGCAATGGATGCTTGAAAAACAACGTGCAGCAATAAATCTCCTAATTCCTCTTTTAACACTTCCCAATTTCTATCATCCACACTTTCTATGACTTCATAAGTTTCTTCAAGCAAATAAGGTAGCAATGAAGCTGAAGTTTGTTCTCTATCCCAAGGACAACCATCCGGCGCTCTTAATCGTTCAACAATAGTAACAAGTTCTTCAAAGCGTTCACCTATTGATTTATTATTCATAACCTTAAATCAAATTATTCCAATCCACTTGTTGTAGATATTTATCCTCCAAGGCTGTCATTTTATTTTTTTCATCATCCGTCTTATCTCGATGATCCAGTAAATGCAACCCGCCATGGATTATTAATCTTGCCAATTCCTTTGATAATGGTTCACCATATTTTTTAGCATTTTCAATAGCACGAGCTAAACTAATATATATTTCTCCTTCTATTTCAGGCTTATTATAATCGTTTATCCGGAAAGCAATGACATCTGTTAAATGATCATAATTGAAAAATTCAATTTTCAAACTGTTGAGTAATTTATCATCGCCGAAAATAACGTTTATTTTACTATCAACTACTGATTCAGTTTCCAAAACGGATACTAATATTTTTTTTGATTGTTTTGGATCGGGACCTTTAAGCGTCGGATCAATCTCAACACTTACATTGATCATACGCCGGCTGGTAATGAATCATCTTCTGGATATTCTATTCGAATATGATAGATACCACGTAGGACAGGAAGCATTCCTGTATTCCCATTTACAGTACCTTTTATTCGTGTTAAGTCATCAAGGGTAAGAGGGCATTCATCAAGTTGCCCATCAGCCACACGCCCCTTGATCACTTTATCGACCATAGCTTCGATTTTTATAATATCCCGATCCTTAATTGATCGAACAGCTGCTTCAACAGCTTCGCAGATCATAAGTATCCCTGTTTCTTTTGTATTTGGCTTTGGTCCTGGGTACCGAAAATTACTATCATCCACTTTGTCTGGATCTTTTGCCTGCTCTAATGCCATCCTATAAAAATATTCTACTCGTGATGTACCGTGATGCATCGGGATAAAGTCACTAACGATATTTGGTAAACCATATTCATTAGCAAGTTTGAGCCCGGAATCAACATGTTTACGAATGATTTTCGCGCTCATAACTGGGGTTAGTGTATCATGCTTGTTCTCACCCATAAACTGATTCTCTATATAATATTCAGGGCGTTCCATTTTTCCAAGATCATGATAATAAGCTCCAACTCGGCAGAGCAGTGACCTTGCCTTAATGGCATCGGCACACGCTTCGGCAAGATTACCGACAACTACACTGTGGTTGAATGTACCATTTGCTTCTTGCTGTAAACGTTTCAGCAACGGGTGATTGAAATCAAGCAATTCAATTAATGCTAAGTCAGTTGTTATACCAAATGAAACTTCCAGTATTATAATGAATCCATAAGTAATAATCGGAGCGAAAATGCTATTAACAATCAAAAAAGTCAGGTCAATGCCCATGGTATTCAACTCATGTCCCATATACAAACCATGGCCAAATACAGAAATTAAACTTGCACCAGCTAGAGCAAATATAGCTGTAATAAACTTGCTTCTTGTTCGGATACGACGAACAGTATATATAGCAACGGATGAAGTGAATAGACCGGTTACAATAAACTCTAGATTATTACCAATCATAATACCTACTAGCAGGACGATAGAAGTAGTTCCCATGAATCCAATACGAGCATCAAATAGAATTGTGAGGAGCATTGCAGCTACTGCTACCGGTATCAAGAACTCTGAAAATCCAAGTTGATAAACAAATAGATTTGCTATAACCACTACAAATACATAGATCAATCCAATAACTAAAACCATACGCCATTTTTGAAAAACATAGGATCTATAGGTTAAAAGAAATGTAAAGAAAAAAGAGACGACAATACCGATAACAAATAAACGACCAAGGTACGTTATAAAAGATTCTTTCAGACCAAGTGTACGGTTCTCTTTGCTGATTTCAATCGCTAGTGAGCGGAGTTTTTGCAGATCTTCTTGATTAATACGTTGATTAGCATTTACAATCATTTCATCTTTCAATACAATTCCCTGACTACGGGGGATCCTGTCTTGTCGTGCTTTCTGCCGACGTTCCGTGGTCTCCTTATCATAAACCAAATTGGGTTTCATAAACTCAATAATTAGGTCATACCCCAAATCGCGACGCACATCTGTTTCATCGCTGTAAAGTTTAGTAATATCTACTCTGGCTTCAGTCCAGGCCTGATTCAGATCGTTCAATTCATCTGGTTTAAATAATGTTGGAAAATCTCCCTGGTCCACCGCTAAATCGATACTGATGACTTTAGATTTTTGTATATCTAGGATTCCTATGGCCCAACGATTACGACATATTTGTAAAATTTCATTTTCAAAATCTTGTAAAGAATATTCAGCCCCTCCCTGTGATACAGGTTTTAGGAAAAAATTCCAGTCGGCTTTATCTCTAGCGAAAGAATAGCTGCTATAGAATATGTTCACCTGTTCCGCAAGGTGGGTGCTATCTGCAGTCGCCATCGATTTCGCTTCACGAAATTTCTCAGTGTAACGATAATCATATTCCAAATTTCTAGAGTGAAGTAAATCCCTATTAGCTGTACGAATATCCTTAATTAAAATGAAAAATTCTGCTAATTCGGATGACTGTTCATCAACAACATCCTGTTTTCTGCTAAATATAAAGGGTTCTGACTTTAACGCTTCGCTCAAATCGGCTTCAAGTTTTTCTTCCGATTTAAGTATTGGGTAATTGAACGGTGCAATAATTGGTTCACGAGCGATGTCATCTATATTGTAACTGTATTGTAACGAACGGCCGCTTTGGAAAAATAACGATAAAATAACAATTAGGCCTATGAGTATAATGATCTGTGGCCAGTTCTCTTTAAAAAATTCTTCCACTCTATTTAGAATTAATTGATTGTAGTTTGTGCTTTTCAAACTACACCCTCTATTGTTTTCAATATTTCCCTGGAAATAATCAAGCGCTGGATCTCACTCGTGCCCTCGCCAATTTCAAGTATCTTTGCATCCCTAAAATATCGCTCTACATCATAGTCTTTTACATAGCCATAGCCACCATGAACTTGAATAGCATCAGTCGTAGTTTTCATCGCCACCTCACTAGAAAACAACTTTGCCATGGCAGCTTCTTTAACTATATCTAATCCTTGATCCTTTTTCCAAGCAGCATGAAATGTAAGTAGTTTCGCGGCCTCAATTTGGGTAGCCATATCCGCTAACTTGAAACTAACAGGTTGGAATTGGTGTATCTTCTTCCCAAAAGCGGATCGTTCCTTAGAATAGAGTAATGATTTCTCATATGCTGCTTGGGCAGTTCCAATTGCCAGTGCAGCAACAGATATGCGACCAACTGTGAGTGTCTTTAGGAACATTTTGAAACCCTCGGTTGGTTCAGCAATCATATTAGCTTCAGAAACTACCATGTTTTCAAAAAACAGCTGTCGCGTATCACTAGCTTTCCAGCCCATTTTTTTTTCTGGTGGCCCAATAGTTAATCCTTCTATATCCGTAGGAACAACAAAGGCTCCTATCCCCTTATTTACACCATTTTCAATTATCTTCGTCGTAAAACATAAAATACCAGCTATACCAGCATTCGTTATAAATATTTTCCCTCCATTTACTATGTAATTATCCCCATTTTTCTCGGCCATTGTTTTCGTTGATCCAGCATCACTTCCTGCATTTGGTTCTGTTAAACCAAAAGCGCCCAGCATTTTACCTGAGGCCAGCTTGGGGACATATTCTTTTTTCTGTTCTTCGGACCCTGAAAGAACTAAAGGTATTGTGCCTAAGGATGTGTGTGCTGCCACAGTAATCGCCACTGAGGCATCAGCTTTTGCTAATTCCATAATTGCTGCTGCATAGGCCACAGTGTCCATACCGGCACCACCGTACTGCTCAGGGACTGGGATTCCCATCAGTCCTAAGTCTCCCATCTTGGCAATTATATCCTTAGGAAAACGACTTTCGTGATCTAATTCTCTAACAATGGGTTTGATTTCGGATTTTGCAAAGTCAGCTACCATATTTACTAACATGGTGTGTTCTTCGGAAAAGAAAAGTTTATCCATTTTTAATTAATAAATGTCCAATAGTGAAAATTAAGACTTTTTACCAGGATATTACCAACGGATAGCCGCAGATGCCCAGGTAAACCCTGCTCCAAATGCTGCTAGGATTATAATATCATCAGGACCGTATAATCCTTTATCACGTGCGTCACACATGGCAATTGGAATTGATGCTGCAGTGGTGTTGCCATAGTATTTGATATTGCTGAAAACCTTATCCATCCCTATCCCCATGCGCCTTGCTACTGCTTCGCTGATTCGATTATTGGCCTGATGTGGTATTATTTGGGCAACATCATCGATAGTTAAATTATTTTTATCAAGAGCCTCTTGAATGACCTGGGGAAATCTTACAATAGCATTTTTAAACACTTCTCGGCCATTCATGTAGGGAAGATGTTTACCTTCATCTAATATGCTTTTGGAAAGACGTGGATTATTTGACGTGCCGGGCGCCTCACACCACAGTTCCTTGATATATTTCCCATCAGAATGTAAATGGGTAGATAAAATGCCTGTTTCATTATTACTTGACTGAAGAACCGCGGCACCAGCTCCATCTGCAAATAATACAGAAATATTTCGACCCTCATCAGATAGATCCAGAGCTGTGGATTGTACTTCGGCGCCTACTATCAAAATCGTTTTGTATTGATCGGTTCGAATAAATTGATCACCTATAGAAAGTGCATAAATAAAAGCTGAGCAAGCAGCTTTAATATCAAAAGCGCCTATTTTCCCCATCCCGAGGGTATGCTGCAGTTGGTTGCTTATACCAGGAAAGAAATAATCAGATGTGAGGGTAGCACATATAACTAGTTCAATGTCAGCTGCAGTTATGGCAGCATCTTCCATGGCATTTTTTGCTGCTTCAATAGCTAATATAGAAGCGTTGCTTTCTTCATCAACCCAGTGCCGCTCAGTGATACCAGATCTTTCTTTTATCCATTCATCACTGGTATTCATTATTTTTTCCAGATCTTGATTAGTCACTACTCTTTCGGGTACATGAAATCCTATTCCTGTGATTTTTGTACGATTCATGTAATATTAGCCTGTTTAATATCCCTTAAATTCAGTTGAATAGTACTTTTCCCTCGCCATTCATTCACTTCTACCACAAACGCTAAATCAACTGAATTTCCTTTAATCAAATCTTCATAATGTTCAGATAAATTGAACCCAATTGTTGGGAAAGAAGTCCGTTCCTGTTTTACCCTGAACCGGATGTGATTACCATTACCAATTATACGAGGATTTCCAACGACTTTAAGGTTTCTTGCTACAAATTTAGGCCGCATGTTTCCAGGGCCATAAGGGCCTAATAATTCCAGAAAACGCATGAATCTACTATTAATATCATTAAGCTGTATTTCTGCATCAAGCTTCAGTCTAGGTTCCATATCCTCCTCACTAAGGTTTGATTCAGCAAAGCTAAGAAATGCTTTCTTAAAATCCTCGAATTTTCCTTCCGATAGCGTCAATCCGGCGGCCATTGGATGACCACCATAATTCATTAAATAATCACTTCCTTCTGTTAATGCATCGTACAAATCAAACCCAGTTATACTTCGCGCCGAACCTTTACCAATTCCGTCATTATCAATAGCTATAATTACTGTAGGCCGGTGAAATTCATCCTTAATCCGCGACGCAACTATTCCAATTACACCTGGGTGCCAGCCATATTCAGCCAGCACAATAGCCCGATCTCGGGATAGATCCGATTCTGCATTGGCTTTCAGCAATGCCTCATTAACAACTTTTTCTTGAATATCCTGACGACGACGATTTTCTTCATCAAGGTTGTCGGCGAGATCAGCTGCCAAAGATTTATTTTTCGTGGTTAGTATCTCAACAGACCTGTTCGCATCACCTAACCGACCAGCAGCATTTATTTTTGGCGACACACCAAATACAAGATTTCCAACAGCAATATCCCTATCTAATAAACCGGACGTTTTCAAGATCGCCCTCAGTCCTGGGCGAGGATCATCATTTATTAATTCTAAACCTTTGGATACAATCACGCGATTTTCATCTAATATGGGTACCATATCAGCGGAAGTACCTAAAGTAGCCAGATCCAGCAATGAAAATAAATCAGTCAATGACCAATTTAATTTTTTACCAACTCCACAAGCTAGCTTAAACGCGACCCCGGCTCCGCAAAGTCCTTTGAATGGGTAATCACAATCAGATTGATTTGGATTTAGAATTGCCACTGCAGCAGGCAGCTTATTATCTGGGATATGATGATCTGTAATGATTACATCTATACTCCTTTCACGGGCATAATCAACCTGCTCAAAAGCGTTAATTCCACAATCACATGTGATTATCAGATCAATATTTTGTTCAGATGCAAAATCAATACCTTTATTTGACAAACCATAACCTTCATGCTCGCGGTGCGGTATATATGTATCTACAACTCCACCAAAATCAGTCAGTGATAAATAAAGTATTGATGCTGCGGTAGTACCATCAACATCATAATCTCCAAAAACCATAATAGGTCTACCGCTTTGAATGTTGGTCAATATTCTTTCAACTGCTTGATCCATATTTTTCATAATAAATGGATCGTGTAACTGGTTCAATTTAGGTTCAAAAAAATCTCGTGATGAATCCCTTGATGTTATGCCACGATTGGCCATGGTAACGGCAATAGCAGCTGAAGTATCAAACTCAAACTGAAGTTTTTCTACAAGTTTTTTATCTGGCTCTTGAAACATCCAACGCATGTCAACCTATACAATTGATCAATAAGAAAATAATCTGAAACCTAATAAATCTGAGGTATAATAATTGACAGTCTGAGAAAATCTATAAGCCGAGTCCTGTCTCCCACTGATAAATCAGGGGTCAGTGATTATTCATCTGGGACAATCGTCACCAATCGCCTCAAGCGAACTACCCGCTTCTCATAATGATGCGAACAACATCTGGAAGCTTATTCGATCTTGCACCAGGTGGGGTTTACAAGCTCTCCCAGTTTCCCGTGAGACTGGTGGTCTCTTACACCACCCTTTCAGCCTTACTTATGATTTGCTTTAACAAATCCATTAGCGGTTTACTTTCTGTTGCACTTTCCATATCCTTGTGGATTCCTCCTGTTAGGAGGCACCTTGTCCTGCGGTGCTCGGACTTTCCTCTCTGAAATTCAGAGCAACCACTCAATTAACTCAGACTGTCAAAAAGCCGCGAAGATTAAAGGGCTTGATTGAAAAAACCAAGGACGAAATGTTTACAAATAATATAATGGTTATTTATCGAAATAAAGGAAGCGACTGCAAACATCGCAATTATATATCAAAGTTTTTTTCCGGATAACGGACACAGTTTGGGGAGGCACTACAAATCCACACGCACTGCATGAATTCCCATTGATCGTCACCACTGCAAGACCATCTCGAGCATCTCTAATGCGTACATATCTACCTAACACAGATGGGTCAATATTTATTGATTTTTTCTCTCGCTCTTTTTCCAATTCAGTTTTTTTATCCGCTGACTCAGCAATTAAATTCTCAAGTCTAAGCCTGCGTGTTTTCAAATCCTCACTAAGTGCCTCAAGATTATTTTCTTTTTCCTGGAGATCATTCTGCAATGTTTCTTTTTCTTCGTCCAATTCAAGATCTTCAAGTTCAACTTCATCCATTGCTTGCTTGAGGTACTCTATTTCCTGAGTTAGAGCATCGTACTGCTTATTGGATGTGACCAGGGATAATTGATCTTTCAATTTATCAATCTTTTGTTTTATTTCAGCCAAGCGGTGTTCAGCTTTATTTAATGCCAGTTCAATTTCCTTTAATCGATTTTTGCCCTTATCCACCGCATCAATCAACGACTCTTCTCCCTGGTGTAATTTGTCAACCTTTTTCGGTAAATCGCCTAATAATTCATTTAAATCCCGCAGTTGCGTGTCCACATCCTGTAGTTCAACTATCTGGGAAACCTCAATCATTTACTATCTTTCCATATAATAATAAAAATGCACCTGAAAAGGTGCATTCGCTATTTTTATAGTTAATTCTTACAATACAACGATTAAATCGATGAATGTTAGCCATAAATTAAAAATCGATTTTCTGGGCTATACTGGATCATAACGGCGCTGAATCTACATTAAACCCATCATACATAAAAGCACAGTGCTACATCATAATTCATCCCTGATTATAATGGGTGTTTTTGTCGTTTAAAATTCAAAGTAATAATAAGTTATAATTTGTTGATAAATTATTAGATATCATCAAAGAACATTATGTTCCACTCGAAATAACATTATCGTACAAGCTTTAAATTCATGGAATGGAATTATGATTAGATCAATTAGAAATACCATCCTGATGCTAGGTATTTTATTAACTACACTTCAGGCAAAGGAAACTTTCATTCAGCTTCCAATGGATATAGCTGAGACTACATTTAATGAAGCTATACCACTGCCGAAAGAAGTATTTGGTCATAGTATTGGCGAACAGCACACAAGGACAGATCAAATTATTGATTACTTTGAAGCAGTAGCTGCTACTAGCGGAAGGGTTATTATTAATGAGCATGGCCGCACGCACGAAGGTCGTCGATTAATCCATGCCATTGTAACTAGTGCTGACAACCAAAATAAACTAGATGAAATTCAGGCCAATAACCAAAAACTTTCATCCGATCCTAAAAAAGTATCCAATAAGAAAATTAAAAAAATGCCCGTTATCGCTTATTTCGGCTATTCCATACATGGTGACGAAGCCAGTGGAGGCGAAGCAGCTATGTTATTATTATACCATCTCAGTGCTGGTTCCAGTATTGCAATAAGAAATTATCTTGAAAATATTGTATTAATTATTGACCCAATGTTGAACCCGGACGGACGCGATCGTTTTGCTAACTGGGCCAATGGTAACCGTGGCCATGTGGCAACAATTGATTTGAATGATCGGGAACATAACCAGCCATGGCCAGGGGGAAGAACAAACCATTACCTGTTCGATCTAAATAGAGATTGGCTACCGGCAACCCAACCCGAGTCTCAAGGAAGATTAAAATTATACTATAACTGGCGTCCACAAGTGTTGGTGGACTTCCATGAAATGGGTAGAGACAGAACATATTTTTTCCAACCAGGTATTCCCAGCCGTAATAACCCCAATACACCTGAAAATGTATTTAATCTCACAAACAAACTCGCGACGTACCATGCCGAAGCACTGAACAACATTGGTGTATTGTATTATTCTAAGGAAAGTTTTGATGATTTTTACTATGGAAAAGGATCTACTTTTCCAGATGTAACGGGTGCGGTTGGTATCTTGTTTGAACAGGCATCATCCAGAGG
>CAYYXU010000019.1:20437-23100 GCA_964475645.1 uncultured bacterium
ATAATCATACCACTGGTCCAACGTGATAAAACGTTAAATATCTCCAATGATGATGTCCACGAAGTGGTACGCACTATTGCTGCAGAGGATTTTGTAAATATTTATGCCGTAAACACTGGTCTTGCGGATGATGGCCCTGACCTTGGGGGTCTTCATGCTGTTCTGGAAAAGCCGAAAGTTGCCCTGCTTGCTGGTAAGGGAACAAGTGCTTACAGCGTAGGTCAAGTCTGGCACTTATTGAATGAAAGAATGCATATTCCAGTATCCTTAATCAACACAGATCAAATTAATAGAACTCTTTTGGATAAATACAATGTTCTAATCATGACAGATGGATATTTTTCGCCCATTGATTCCACAGATATTAAAAATATTAAATCCTGGATCAGTCGTGGCGGCTGTATTATTACGACAAGTAGTGGGTCAAACTGGGCCGTTAGAAATGAAGTTGTAAATGGACAGATAAAAGATTCGAAAAAAGACACCTTAGATATCGCCTATGATAAAGTTAGGACCACCAGGGGTGCACAACAAATTGGCGGATCGATCTTTGAACTTGTCCTTGATACAACACATCCAATTGCTTTTGGCTATAAAAAAAAGATACCAGTTTTTCGAAACAATGAATATTTTTTTGAATTATCTGTGGCGGACGCAGCTAATGTAGGTCGTTATACGGACGCACCACTATTAAGTGGATACATATCTGATAGATTACTGGATGATATAAAAAACACCGCGGCAATTATCGCCCGCAAAGTAAATGGTGGTTATGCAGTGCTGTTCGCTGATAATCCGCACTTCCGTGCATTTTGGTATGGTACAGATGGTTTATTATTAAACGCAGTATTTTTTGGACGATCTTTTTAGGATAATCCGCACAATTCCTGTATTAGTCGGAACTATCAATAACATGATTATGGGCACTACTAATTTCGTTGCGCCTTTTGAGATGAAAACCTAAAACAGCTTAGGAATAAGCATGCCACTCTGCTTTTTATATTCTTTCCATTCTTGGTATCGAGACATGGAAGCCTCTTTCTGAAGTATATTAACCAGAAATACTCCAATCCATACCCATGCTAGAATAGCCCAAGGAATCCAATGTTGGACAATCATAGCATACGATGCATAGAGCATGATCTCTCCCAGATAATTCGGGTGTCGGATATATTTGAATAGTCCTTCACGAATAAGTCCTTTTTGGTACTTGAGGGTAAAATATTTTTGGCAGTCGGCAGTCATCATGATAACCACCCCTAACGTGTGCACTGAAATAGCCGCAGTTAAAACAGTTAAACTAGCCATTTTCTGATCAGGGCCTAATATCCCGGAAATTAGTAGATATGGAAAAACCCAGTAAAGCCCCAGTACTAACACAAACGCCATCAGTCCTCCACCAATGGTGACCTTTTTCTCCCAGTTTCTATCCGGAAATGCAAAATGTTTAAGCATCCAGCAAAAGCCATACATACCATGTAAAGCTAGATACACACAGGCAGCTACAGAAAAATTCTGATAATAATTCATCAATAATAATATGTAGAAAAAAGTTCCTGTTTTTTGGAAATTGATCACCCAGGCAAGTTTCAACGCCTGAGGTCCACCCAGAAAACGCTCTGTCATAAAACTGGTAAAACGGGCCCAATGGGTCCATAACGGTACATTTGCTTGTTGATCGCTCATAGTATCCCTCCTTTTATTGAATTACAACGGTACTAATTTATGTAAATGTTTTGAATCATTCAGTTTAGATCTTCTTCTACGATAGGATTGCTGGGATGGACCATGGGAACGAACCGCACCGGAATTATAGACTTTTCATCTATATCTGATGTACTGACTTTGGTAATAACTTTTAGTTCCTGCCAATATTTTCCTACTGGAATTACAAGTTTTCCTCCAATGCGCAATTGATCAATAAGAGCTGAAGGTATCTCATCCGGCGCTGCCGTCACAATAATACGGTCAAATGGTGCTTTATCAGGCCAACCTTTATATCCATCTCCCCAACGGACATGAACATTTTTCATTCTCAAATCCTTCAGTATTGTCTGCGCTCGCAAGGCCAGAGTTTTGACAATTTCTATTGTATATACTTCGGCAACAAGAGGCGATAATACAGCGGCTTGATATCCGGATCCTGTGCCAATCTCCAATACTTTTTCTGTACCAGATAGGCCCATCAATTCAGTCATAAGCGCTACAATATATGGCTGGGATATTGTCTGGTCTTCGCCAATAGGTAAAGGCCTATCATTATAAGCATAAGGTACCATATCAGGAGGCACGAACTTATGGCGGGCTGTTTTGGACAATACATTCAATACACTAGCATCTTTTATTCCACGTTCTACGATCTGGGTCTGCACCATTTCCTGTGCGGCGGCTTTCCAATCTGACGGGAAAATATTATCCTTGTTGTTCTGTGCTTGAGTAATTGGTAAAAGCAATAATAATATAATAATCAAGTGTATAAATAATTTATCAGGGGACATTATTACCAAAAATCTATTATTTAATTAATTCATCAATCCCATCGATGAATTTTTTCTGCAGATTTTGCATACCATCAATCCAGCCATCATAATCGGACGCTTTATACTTAATATATTCAAGTACCTCTTTATGGGGTGTTACCAGAAACTGTTCATTTTCTACCG
>CAYYXU010000020.1:0-5037 GCA_964475645.1 uncultured bacterium
TCCAGAATAAATAAATAAAATAATGATCCATACTGAAGTTTGTTGGTCTTTTGCCATTCCTAATGATGAAAAACTCAATGGTATTTGAGTGCCTAACCAAACAAAAAAGTAAAGTACACCGAGTGCAATAATTGAAGGAATAAAGGTATTCATTCCTTTCTTATATATGATCCAACCAATAATTAATGCGACCATAATTTGAAAATTAATTGGTAGCACAGATGAAGGTACACTTACAAAAAGGTCAGCGATTGCCATAGCGAAAACAGCCAATACTAACCATATCAACATCATTACAAATATGAGAAACATAATCCTTGTTCGGCTACTAATTACACTAGCAGTAATATCGGCGATACTACGACCTTTTTCTTTAATGCTGACCACTAAAGCACCAAAATCATGAACTGCACCCATAAAAACCGTTCCCAAGACTACCCAAACTAACGCTGGCAGCCACCCCCAATATGCAGCAACACAAGGTCCTATAATGGGTGCTGCGCCAGCTATAGAGGTAAAATGATGACCAAAAAGAATATGTCGTTTGGTAGGAAGAAAATCGATGCCATCTTGAAATTCATGAGCTGGCGTAACTAGATCAGGATCGCTGATTCCATAAATTCTGGATTCAATAAAATAGGAATAAAACTTATATCCTAAGAAAAATATTCCTAACCCAAAAAGGACAAGAATAATTGAACTCATTAAGTGCTAGACAGTTACTGTTGCAATATTTATCAAGGAATTTATTGTATTTACTATTCCTTTATCATCCAGACCAATGTCTTTGAGAATACGGTTCCTGGGACCGTGCTGAACGAATTCGTCTGGCAGACCAAGGCGACGTATATTACCTTGAAAACCACCCTCCAAAAGCCATGCAGAAACACCATCACCAAAACCACCAGTAACAACACCTTCTTCAATAGTGATGACAGTTTTAAAGCGCTCTTTCATTGATCGCAGATATGACTCATCCATTGGTTTTATAAAACGACAATTAACCACTTCGGTAGACACACCTTTTTCATAAAGTAATTGCGCTGCTTTTTCAGCATCATAAACTAATGGCCCAACTGCTAAAATAACAACGTCTGAACCAGTGCGAACTACATCCCAGCTACCAATAGGCAATAATTCTGCCTGACCATTTGAATCAAATTCAACTGAACTGGCTTTAGGGTAACGTATTGAAAATGGTAATTTTTTCTGATTCAGCGCAGTATATAATAAATGTCGAAATTCATGCCCATTTTTTGGTGCTGCTACAATCATGTCTTGCACACATCGAAGATATGCAATATCCAATGCACCATGATGGGTGGGACCATCCTCGCCAGCGATACCTGCTCTATCCATGCAGAAAACGACCGGCAAATGCTGCATAGCTACATCATGGACAATGTGATCGTATGCACGTTGAAGAAAAGAAGAGTATATCGCTACTATTGGTCGAACATTTTCTGTTGCAACACCTGCTGCAAACGTAACTCCATGACCTTCAGCAATCCCCACATCAAAATACCTTTTAGGAAATTCCTCTGCAAAAGGAACCAATCCAGTACCCTCTCGCATCGCTGCAGTTATACAAATCGTATCCTGACGATTCCTTGCAATTTCACAGGCCAGATGTCCAAACACATCTTGAAATGAGATAACTGAAGGTTTTACAGAATTTTTTAATTGACCATTTGATTCATTACCCTTTACACCATGGTATTTTACTGGATCTAGTTCCGCAACATCCATTCCCTTGCCTTTTTTAGTAATAGTATGTAATAAAACTGGCTGGTTAAGGCCCTTGATATTTTTTAATGTATTTACAAGTTCACTTATATCATGACCATCAATGGGACCGAAATACCGAAATCCAAGTTCATCAAATAATACACCTGGAACCAAAAGCGCTTTTAAACTTTCATCTATTTTATGCAATATCCGCTTGGAAATCCTCTTCCCCCAGGGTAAAGATTCAGTTATCTTCCAAATCTCATCTCGTATTTTATTATAAAGTGGATTTGTTGTGATGCGTGTTAAATATTTACTAATTGCGCCAACATTTGGGCTGATTGACATTTCATTATCATTTAAGACCACAAGAATTTGAGTATTTAAATTGCCCGAGTTATTCAATCCTTCAAATGCGAGCCCACCTGTTAATCCACCATCTCCAATTACAGCAATAACCTTAAAATTTTCATTATTTTGATTACGTGCAATGGCAACCCCAAGAGCTGCTGATATTGAGGTAGATGCATGACCTGCGCCAAAAACATCGTATTCACTTTCAGTTCTTTTTAGAAAACCACTTAATCCTCCATACTGACGAATTGTTTTTATCTCATCAACGCGTCCTGTTAATATCTTATGCGCGTAAGCCTGGTGACCCACATCCCATATTAATTTATCTTCCGGTGTATTATATACATAATGTAATGCTACAGTTAGTTCTACAGAACCAAGTGTTGAGGCTAAATGACCACCTATTTCCGTTACTGTGTTAATTGTATATTGACGAATCTCATCACACAACTCTCTCAATTCCCTATTGGAGTAATTACGAATATCTTGCGGTGATTTAATCTTATTCAGATATTTAAGCTGCATCAACCCTTTCCTCTATTAAAGCCGCCAATTTTATAAATGCAAATTCGTGGAAAATAGTAATTCCATTAAGTTCAGGATGAAAAGATAAGCCCAAATGTAAACCTGACTGCACGGCACACGGGAATCCATTAAATGTTGCCAATACATTTATATCGGGTCCATACCGTATAATTTTTGGAGCCCGGATAAATGTTGCATCTATTGGTTGTGGTTTACCATTAATATTGACTTTTAATGACTCACATAATGAATGTATTTGTCTACCAGATGCATTCCTTTCTACATCTACATCAAGCAATCCTAGTGTCTTTATTCGTCTATCTTTCGCTTGGTAAGACATCATAATTAATCCGGCACAAGTGCCCAAAACAGGATTTGTATTGGCAAAGGAAGTGATGGATTCATAAAACCCAGCGCGGTCCATTAATTTTGTTATTGTGGTTGATTCACCGCCCGGCATTATTAAACCATTGACATGGTTCAAATCGCTTGGATACCGTACCAAAGCTGGTTCCAAGTCTAGTTGTTCAAGAATCAAGCCATGCTTATTGAAATCACCTTGCAGGGCTAAGATGCCAATTTTCATTACCAACCACGTTCCTGCAGTAATTGATCTTCTGGGATCTCAGAAATATCGAGTCCTTTCATTGCTGATTTAAGTCCTGTCGAAACTTTAAGCAGTTTGTTTGCATCCTGATAATACGTCACTGCTTCTACTATCGCCTGGGCACGACTCGCTGGATCTTCTGATTTGAATATTCCGGATCCCACAAATACAGTTTCTGCACCCAGCTGCATCATTAGGGATGCATCTGCAGGAGTGGCAATACCACCAGCTGCAAAATTAGGCACTGGTAATTTCCCCAAATTAGATACTTGCTGGACCAAACTAAAAGGAGCACCCATATCCTTCGCTGCAGCCATCAATTCATCGTCCCCCATTGTGGTTAATTGCTTTATTTTGGATTGAACTTCTCGCATATGACGAACAGCCTCAACAATATTACCGCTTCCAGCTTCTCCTTTTGTCCGAATCAGTGCAGCGCCTTCGCCAATGCGGCGCAAGGCTTCACCCAGATTCCTGCACCCACAAACAAATGGCACCTTAAAGGAATGCTTCCAGATATGATTTGCTTCATCAGCTGGTGTTAATACTTCGCTCTCATCAATAAAATCAATTTCTAAAGCTTCCAAGATCTGAGCTTCTGCGAAATGGCCAATTCTGCACTTGGCCATAACCGGTATGGAAACAGTTTTTTGAATATCTTGAATCATGGCAGGGTCACTCATGCGTGCGATACCGCCATCAACACGAATATCTGCCGGAATTCGTTCCAGGGCCATTACAGCTACAGCACCCGCATCCTCTGCAATTTTAGCCTGCTTGGCATCTGTTACATCCATGATAACTCCACCTTTTAGCATTTCTGCAAGGCCAACCTTTACTTCATATAATCCCTTACTCATATAGCAATTCCTCCTCTTTAACTTTTCCGAAGGATTTAATTGTTGTTGTTACATCCTCAATAATATTATCAGGGGTTGATGCGCCAGCTGATATTCCCACTGTATCCGATTCTTGGAACCAATCTGAATTCAGATCATTGGCACAAGTTACTTGATATGTTCTTTCATTTCTCTCTTTAGCTAATTCTGTCAAACGTTTTGAGTTAGCACTGGTAAAGGATCCAATAACTATCATGATATCAGAAAGTTCAGCTAAACTTTTTATCTGTTCGTGATTTCTGCGAGTTGGAAAGCAGATTGTATTTACGAATCTTAAATCAAAAACCTTGGTCATAAGTATATTAATTATATCCTGAACATTTTCAATCATTTGGGTAGATTGCGATACTACACCTGCTTTTTTCATTTTTTTCAGTATTTCAGCCTCTTCAGGGCTTGCTATTACAATAGGATCATGCACTTGTTCCATTATGCCATTAACCTCATCATGTCCGTGATCACCAATAATGATTATGCGCCGATTTTCAGCGGCTAATTTTCGTACCTCTTCATGAATTTCAGTAACTAATGGGCAAGTAGCATCGACAATATTTATACCTTTCTTTTCCGCATCATCCCAAATCTCGGGTACAGTGCCATGGGCACGAAATAATATTGGTTTATTATCAGGGACTTTATTCAAGTCATCTATGACTTTCGTGCCTGCTTTTTCAAGCTCGGTTACTACATTTTCATTATGAACAATATGACCTAGCATATAGACTTCACCTTCATTTTCAGCTGTTTTGTAGGCCAGGTTTACAGCGTCTCTAACGCCAAAGCAATATCCTGCATCTTTCGCTAATAAGACCTTCATTATGCTTTTCCACTTTGGGTCATTATTGCGGATTTTGTTTTTTCCACAGCGCTTGATAATAATCCCCCAATTGATTCATTTACTATCGCACCCGCAGCAAATTGATG
>CAYYXU010000020.1:5137-21590 GCA_964475645.1 uncultured bacterium
GCTTGTGAACTTGATTCGTAAATTCGTTGGTAAAGACTAGTAGTATCTACTCCGACTTCAATACACTCAATAGCAATATTGTGACAATGAGAATCCGTATTTGAATAGCGGAAACAACCCGTATCAGTCATTACTGCAGTATAAATCCCTTCCGCCATAGTTTTGGTTATGTTACCATTTCGTACAGTTTTGATATAATCATACACCATGTCGCCTGTAGACGCAGCCTTTAAATCTACTACACTGTGTGTAAACGGATGGTCTTCAGGGTGTGGATGGTGATCAATATTAAGGGTAGTTATATTATGGTGTTCAATTTGATCTTTTATTCCTCTGATCCGTTTGAAATCACCAACATCAAAAATAATAACTAAATCTACCTTTTCTATCCATTTACCATGTCGATCTAAATCAAATGTTTCGATAATATCACCATCGTTCAAATAATGGTATTCAAGAGGCAATTTTGAAACTTGTATAATTCGACAATCTTTATCGATTTCTTTCAAATAATGATACATAGCGGTCGCGCTTCCTAAACCATCACCATCAGGATTTTCATGCATGGTAAGTAATATGGTCTTCGCCTTAATAATAATATTATTTATTTGATTCCAATCAATCATAAGTATGTGTGGTCAGTCTTTGAATTTAGGTGTAATACCAATTAATAAACCATTAAAGAGCCTTGGCCTAATCGCTACGATCCCATTGTGTTTCTTTGCTTCCTGATATATCGATTACTAACCTGGCCAAGACAAATAAATAATCAGATAGTCGATTAATATATTTAAGAATGTTAGTAGATATTTTTTCAGTATTTTTCAATGAAATTAAGTTTCGTTCTGCCCGACGGCAGATTGATCTTGCCACATGCAATCTTGCGCTAGTTTCACTGCCACCAGGAATGATAAACTCTTCCAGTGGCAGTAATTGCTTATTTATTAATTCGATCTTTTTTTCAAGGAAACTAACGCGTTCATCATGAAGCAATGGTTTCTCTACCAAGGGGATTGATAATTCACCCCCAATATTGAGAAGGTCATTTTGGATTGATTCCAAGTCTGCTACATGATCTTCTGTTGATGTAACTAGAGCTAAACCGATGGAGGCATTCAATTCATCAATCGAACCAAGGCATTGTATGCGAGCATTATCCTTGGATACGCGCGATCCATCACCAAGCGTTGTATCGCCCTGATCACCAGTTTTCGTTGTGACCTTAGTTATGCGCATTAAAAAAATACAAGACTAACCAATATGAATATTGGAGTCAGAATGGGTAAGGAATATTTAACTAAGAAACCAAAGAAACTAGGCATGTCAATTCCCGCAGATTCAGAAATTGATTTTACCATAAAATTTGGAGCGTTGCCAATATAGGTATTCGCACCCATAAATACCGCCCCAGCAGAAATAGCAAGTAAGGTATCATAATATTTACCCATTAGCATAACTGGATCGCCACCTGCCGTATTAAAGAAAACAAGATATGTTGGTGCATTATCTAAAAAACTGGACAAAATACCGGTCAACCAAAAGTACATATAATTTACTGGTCCGGAATCATTGGATACGGACTGAATGATACCTGCAAGTGCACCACTTGCGCCTGCTTTAAGTATGGCAATCGCTGGTATTATTGTGATAAAGATTCCGGCAAATAACTTGGCCACTTCCACAATTGGAAACCAAGTGTACTCGTTTGCTTGCCGAATTTTCCGCGGTGTTACTTTCCAGCTTACAAATGTTAAAAGAAGCAGTAAAATATCCCTGGTTAGGTTTTGCAGTTCTATTGGTACATGATACACAGTATAGTGAATATGCGGTCGCCAAAATCCACTTAATAGAACAGAGCTTATTACGCCTAATAGCAGTAACAAATTGAAAGAACCTTCTAGGCCTAGTTTTTGATCTTTTCCATCTTCTTGAGGGCTGGTAAGTGGCAAATCTTCCTTTTTATAGTAATAACTATCCATTAGGAAGTAAATAATGATCAGATAACACACTACCATGATCATCGGCATAAGCATCGCACTTGTAGTCCAGAAAAAAGAAACACCTTTCAAGAACCCAAGAAATAAAGGAGGATCTCCCAATGGTGTTAACGAACCGCCAATATTTGCAACAAGAAATATAAAGAATACAATTGTATGAACTTTATACTTACGGTCTTTATTGGCACGAATTAATGGTCGGATTAATAGCATGGCAGCACCAGTAGTCCCCATCCAACTGGCGAGGAGTGTTCCTATTAAAATTATAATTACGTTGATAACTGGTGTACCCACGAGGGTTCCTTTAAGTTGAACACCACCAGAAATAGTAAAGAGAGCTAATAACAAAATAATAAATGGTATGTATTCCAATAAGCCTACATGCAGTACCTCATATAAAGTGATTGAAACACCAATATTATGATTGATCAATAGGGGGATTAGTAAGGATACCGCCCAAAATAATGATACTTTACCAAAATTTTTATGCCAAAAATGAGGTGCGACTAAGGGAAATATTGCAATAGAAAGCAAAATTCCAATAAAGGGAATAACCCAGAGAATGGAAAGGTCTGCACCGCTTAAATGCGGTGCATCTTGGCTTCCAGGAAAAGCGAATCCTGGCAAAAAAAGGATAGAATAATAAAAAAGTCTTTGTTTCATATTGATGTACATCACCCTGAAAATAGGACAAAGTTGATTATTCGGCAACCACTGAAATATTAAGAAACAGTCGATGCTGCCTTAGCAGCAATTTCTAAAAGATAGCCCGGTGTAATTCCAAGAATGATTAGCATAATTGCCATTAACCCGATAAGACCAATTGCTAACACATTATAAGATGGAATTAAGGCACCCTCTTCTTTTTGCATATACATATTTACAACCAGTCGGAGATAATAATAGATTGAAATCAATGTATTTATAACACCAATGATCACAAGCCATATGTAACCTTGCGACACAGCAGCAGAAAATAGACCATATTTGGCGATAAATCCTGCTGTTGGCGGGAACCCGGCCAATGATAACATAAAAATAGTCATTGCTGCGGAAAGCCATGGGTGCTGAACTGCCATTCCACGGTAATCCTTAAACTCCAAGCCTTTTTCTTCTTTCTCGGCCGCTGAAATGATGGCGAAGGTACCCAGATTTACAACTGAGTAAACAACCAGATAAAATAGTACTGCTGAAATGCTGGTCTCATTTAGTACTAATATTCCCATGACTAAAAACCCCGCGTGTGAAACGCTAGAAAAAGCAAGCATTCGTTTCACATTATGCTGTACCAATGCGGAAAGATTACCCATGGTCATGGTTAGAGCAGACAATATCCAAAAAATATCCTGCCATTGATAGTGGATTCCAACGAGAGCATTATTAAACAAAATCAATAACGCCCCAAACCCAGCGACCTTAGGTGCTGTACACAGAAACCCAGTTACCGTGGTTGGTGCTCCTTGGTACACATCAGGAGACCACATGTGGAAAGGTGCCAATGCGACCTTGAATGCGAAGCCAATAAGCAACAATCCAACCCCTAGTGAAAGATACAAATTTGAAAGGATGGTATCGTTAACAATCGCCAAAACGATCCCACCATAGTTGGTTGTGCCTGTTGCGCCATAAGTAATCGCCGCACCAAATAGAAAAAAACCAGTGGCAAAGGCGCCAAGTAATAAGTATTTCAAGCCTGATTCATTACTGAGTTGATCGTGGCGAAGAAATCCAACCAAAACATATAGTGAAAGCGAGAGTAGTTCTAGGCCAAGAAAAACGATTACCAAATCATTGGCTCGCGTCATCAACATCATTCCAATAATCGCAAAAAGAATAAGCGCTGGATATTCTGCCCGGGAAACAATCCCTCTTTTTTCCAAGTATCCTTGTGAAAAAATGAGTGTTACAAACCCAATAGAAATATAGAGAAAATCAAAAAACATTGAAAAGTCATTAAGGATCAGCATCCCTCCAAAAAGAATCTGTTCATCACCACTGGTTTGAATAACAACAATGCCAGCCAAAAGCAAACCTAAAGCTGCCACTATAAATATAATTCTAGGGCGAAAAATATTAGCCATCTCCAGCGTCAAAACAAATAATGCAGTAACCGTCAGAATAATTTCAGGGACAATTCCGAATAAATCAGTCGCTGTAAAATATTGACTTATATCCATGAATTCACCAAAATATTTCCGAAAAAAACCATTAAATAATTCATAAATAGATGATTGTACATACCTGTTAAACCCATTTGAATAAAGCCTTAATATTTTCAGAAATTGAACTGAAAACATCATAAGGGTTAATACTTTCGAGTTGTAAAGAGTTATTTAACTGCTCAATTAGGTGTTCGACTGAAACATGCATATAGCTCAAAAGTATGCTCGGTTGCAGACCAATTAATAATACAAGTACAACCAGAGGTGTCAGGGTAGCAATTTCCCGCAAATCCAAATCAACAAGAGACGATTGCGTAATGGGATTTATTTCATTAAGAGCAACTCGGTAATACAACCAGACCATGTAGCATGCACCAAGAACTACTCCAATTATAGAAAAGGCTGCAATAATCATATTTGCTTTGAAAGCGCCGCTAATAATCAGGAATTCCCCAATAAAAGCATTCATACCTGGCAGACCGATCGCTGCCAAAGTAAAAATTGAAAAAAATACAATATAGACTGGAACCGTCTTTGATAGTCCCCCGTAATCTTTAATTATCCTTGAATGTGTTCGCTCATAAATCATCCCAACACACAAAAACAGAGCACCAGTGATCACACCATGATTAATCATTTGAAGGATGCCACCCTCAATACCATTTTGGTTTAAAGTAAAAAGGCCAAGTGTCACAAAGCCCATATGGCTGACACTAGAATAGGCTATCAATCTCTTCATATCCTTCTGCATTAAAGTGACATAGGCTCCGTATATAATTGCCGTGACAGATAAAACAAGTAGTGGAATAAAAAGAACTTTAACAGCGTGGGGAAACATGGGAAAAGAAAACCTTAAAAAACCATACGCGCCCATTTTCAACAAAATACCTGCTAGAATAACACTCCCGGCTGTGGGCGCTTCCGTATGGGCATCTGGTAACCAGGTATGGATTGGAAACATGGGCATTTTTACTGCAAAAGCAGCAAAAAAAGCTAAGAATAACCATAATTGAAGTCCTGTGTCATAGTTTACTTTAGCCAATTCTATTATATCAAAAGTTCTACCACCGGCGTAGTAGAGTACAATTATTCCAACTAGCATAAGGACACTACCAGCCAACATAAAAACAACAAACTTCACCGCGGCATATATTCTTTGGGATCCTCCCCACACACCTATCAAAAGAAACATTGGTATCAGCGTGAGTTCCCAGAAAAGGTAGAAAAGGAATACATTCAACGAGACGAAAATTCCTATCATAGCAGTTTCCAATATTAATAAAGAGATATAGAACTCTTTTGTTTTCGTCTGGATTGCCTTCCACGATACTGATACACAAAGAATACTTAACAAGGCAACTAGAATTATAAATAATACGCTGATACCATCCACACCAACCTTGTAGTATATATTCCATGTTGGTATCCATGAATGGATTTCAACAAATTGCATTTTGTAGGTTGTCTTATCAAAATGTTTGTAAATAGGCAGCGAAATGATAAATGTTGCAACTGTAGTCGCCAACGCAAACCATTTGATGAAAGGCCCTCTTTTTAGGAAAAGCATAATGAGTGCACCGGCCAGCGGTAAAAAAGTGCTTACCGTCAGAATCGGATAATCAAGATTATTAATAATAATATCTTTCATCTTGTACCTATTACGGTAACACCATAACGATTATGATCAAGGCAATAAATCCGGCAACCATATACATAGCATAATGTTGAATCTGGCCACTTTGAGCATTCTTCATCTTGCGGCTCATGGATAGAGTTAACTTGCCTAACCCATTCAGCGAACCATCCACAACAACCGTATCTATTACCTTAAATATCTTAGCGGCACCCATTATTGGTTTTTGAATAATAAACTCATAAATCTCACCAATAAAGTTGTACTCAATTCTGGCTAGTGGTTTTGTAAGCCATATAAATACTTTTGCCCCTTTGCGGGGAAACCAATCCGTATCCAAACTTATAGTATCTTCACACCAAAGCTTTTTAAGTAGAAGGAAAAAGCCTAATTGTGTAAAAAGTAATACCTGCAAAGACTCCCAGATATGATATGCTGTATAAGGTTCAAAATGAACTGTATGTGGCAGCAATGCATACAGCGGTTTATAAAATATCCCCAGCCCTACGCAAAATAGTGAGCCTATAATCATCGCCAGTTCCATATTAAGAGGTGGCTCTTGGGCTTTAATTCCCCGGTCTTTCCCAAACCAGATAAAATAGGGTATTTTGAGACCAGTATGTAAAAATGTCCCTGCAGAAGCGAGCATTAATGCCATAAATGCCCAGGTTAAATGAGCTTCACCAAAAGCAGTAACTGTCATAGACTTACTCACAAAACCACTGAATAAAGGAAATGCAGAAATGGAAAGTCCACCAATTACGGTATAGATCATTGTTCTTGGCATAGTTTTATAAAGACCACCGAGTTCCGTCAATTTTGAAATTCCTGTGACATGTAAAACGGAACCGGTACCCATAAATAAAAGGGACTTGTAAAGAATGTGACAGAAGGCATGTGCGACAACACCATTTATTGCCAGCGGTGTCCCCAAACCAACACCAGCTACCATATAACCTACCTGGCTGATAATGTGATATGCCAGAAGTCTGCGGGCATCATTTTCAAGGACCGCATAAACTACGCCGTAAATCGCCATAACAACACCCAGAACTATTAGCATCTCGGATCCTGCACAAACTCGGATTAGGGCATAAACTGCTGTTTTAGTCGTGAAGGCACTCATGAAAACCGCACCTGTAACTGTTGCAGCTGGGTAGGCATCAGGAAGCCATGCACCAAATGGAGGTACGGCCGCATTCACTATAAACCCAATAACAATAAGGAATGAGGCCAGACTTATTAGATCAGTTGGCCACCACCCTTGAAAGGGCGAATGCTGGACTGATAAATCACCACTTACCGAGTACTGTATTATTATTCCAGCCAACAAAATTAGGCCACCGACGACATGCCATAAGAGATATCTAAACCCAGAATCAATAGAAGCCGGTGACTTGCGAAACCATACAAGAAAAACTGAAGAAAAGGCCATCATTTCCCAGAATAGGAATAAAGTTAGAAAATCACCTGCAAATGTTACCCCCAAAGATCCACCAACATAGCAAAAGGAAGCAAAATGTTCACCATCATTCTTTACATGGATAGAATAAATTACTCCTATTACGCCCATGATCGTGAATATATACGCAAACACTTTACTCAGCTTATCCACCTCTCCAAACATCAACTTCCAGTTGAGAAATTCATAGATACCATATGTACCATATGGCATAACGACTACTGCAAAAAAGGCCAGTAGAGCAACAGCAAGCATATAGCCTTGCTTTACCTTTCCCTTGAATAAGGGGATCAAGAGCCCTCCTAGAATATATATTACTGAAGGATGTAAAATTTGGATGTTAAAAATTTCACTCATCATAATAATTCTCATCCTTCATAAGCCCCAAATGACCTATCCATTTGGACACGATAATAATTAATACACAGGCGATAAAGCCAAATAAAGACCAGAAACCGGGGATTTTATCTCCAAAAAAGTGAATTTCATGGCGAGGGATAATAAAATCTACAATAATGAGTATAATTAGTGCACCGTAGGCAATTCTCTTTGCTGCTTTTGACCTAAGTAACTCTATTATATCTAATAATTTCATTTGATTACCATTTCAGCTAATTGCACAATAAAGTCGGGATATAAACCCAATATCACACTCACTATCGCAGTTATTGTAAGCGGAACAACTAAAAACAGGTTTTCTTTTAGACCCTCATCATAAGATGAATCGATATGTTCTGAATTTGAATTTTCCTTACTAAAATATGCCTTATATAGAATTGGAACAAAGTATGCCGCATTCAAAAACGAGCTCACTAGCAGAACAATAAGTACAACCAAACTATGGCGCTCTAAAGAACCGATAACAAGATACCATTTTGTAATAAATCCAGATACAGGTGGAATACCAATCATACTCAAAGTAGCAATTGCAAAGGCAGCCATTGTCCATGGCATTTTCTTCCCAATGCCACTTAATTGACTGACTTCAGTCTTATGGGTTGAAACGTAAATCGAACCGGCACAGAAAAAGAGGGTAATCTTTGAAAAAGCGTGATTCGTAATATGAATAATACCACCGACCATTCCACTTGGAGTGAGTAGAGCAACGCCTAGAATTATATAAGAAAGTTGGCTGATGGTTGAAAATGCCAGCCGCGCTTTCAGGTTATCCCTGCTCAGCGCAATCAGAGATGCTGCAATGATGGTAAACGACGCAAATGTGATAACAAATACATCCACACCAATATCCATCATCAGGTCGGAACCGAAGACAAATAATATAATGCGAAGTATTGCAAAAACCCCTGTTTTGACCACTGCAACAGCATGTAGCAATGCGCTGACCGGCGTGGGAGCGACCATTGCGGCTGGAAGCCAACTATGGAATGGCATAACCGCACTTTTGGCAAACCCAAAAAGAAAAAGGACAAATATGATATATAATAATTCGGGATTTACTAATTGAACAATTGCCGGAAAGATTCCATCTTTAGAAAACTCGAGTGTACCGGTCAAGTTATAGGTAAGAATTAAAGCTGCGATTAAGAAAGCCTTTGCCGCTCCGAGCAGATAAATGGCATACTTCCTTCCACCCGCTTTGGCTTCTGGAGTACCCTTGTGCGCCACTAGCGGGTAGGTAATTATCGTTAATACTTCATAGAAAAGAAACATTGTAAACAGGTTTGCTGAAAATGCGACACCGATTGTGGCCGAAAGCGCTACTGAAAAACAGGAAAAATAACGTGTCTGCGAGTGTTCCTTAGTAGATCGCATATAACCGATTGAATAAAAAGAAGTTGCAATCCAAAGTATAGAAGCGCCCATTGCAAACAAAAGGCCAAATGCATCAACCCTGAAAGCGATCTCGATACCAGGCAGGATATTAAACAGTGAATAAGATATTGTTTTTTTATCATAGACAACAGCTGGGATCATAGATAAAACAATTACAAGTTTTAAAACACCTGCAATAATAGACCATGATTCCCTCAGGTTCGGTTTTTTCCCAGTGCCAATAATTATCAAAGCGCCTACTGCAGAAACAAGAACCGCAAATAAAGGTTTAATAGATACGATAGTTTCCACGAGCACTCTAATTCTTCATCAAATTTATTTCATCAATATTTACTGTTTGGCGATTTCGGTAAAGAGCGATAATAATCGCTAATCCCACCGCCACCTCTGCAGCAGCCAGTGTCATTACAAGAAAGACAAATACTTGACCGTCTACGCTGTTATAGTAACGAGAGAATCCGACCAGTGCTAGGTTGACTGCATTTAGCATAAGTTCTATTGACATAAAGATGGTAATGGCATTGCGACGAAATAAAACACCTAAAACACCGATGGAAAAAAGAATCATGCTTAACGCAATGACATGCTCAAGAGGTACGACCATTAAATCTTCCTTTTAGCTAAATAAACTGTGCCGATTAATGCGACAAGCAACAAAAGAGAAGCAACTTCAAAGGGAAGCAAATATTTGGAAAAAAGTGCTTTACCGAGCACATGAATACCACCAGCTGAAAATGTATCGCCCGGCTGATGCAATTCTCCAGGTTCATACAACATAATCAAAATAATCCCAAACAAGAAAACCAAAACCATCAATAAAGATAAGCCGCGCTGTAAATACATAAAACTTGGCAGTGCATCCTCGCGCCCTAAGTTGAGCAGCATAATGGCAAATAAAAAAAGAACCATAATTGCACCGGCATAGATAAATACCTCAAGGACAGCGAGAAAATATGCTTCCAACAATAGATAAAGAACAGCGAGAGCGAAAAAACAAAGAACGAGTAGGATGGCACTGTAGATAGCATTCTTATTCAAAACTACAAATATTGCTGATGCCACTGCTATTGTAGCTGTTAAATAAAATAGGAATGAAAGCGACATTTTATACTTTAATTAGATTTGTCTGATATCTATGCCTTGGACTCTTGGCTATAGTTTTTTCGCGAATAATATTTCTGATCTTTGGTTAATTCAAAAACCTCTAATAACCCGTCTTTGTCAATTATGAGGTCTTCCCTCGTATAATCGGAAAAATCATAAATTTCCGTTAACTCAATTGCTTCCTCTGGACAGGCCATTTCACAAAAGCCACAAAAAATGCACCGCAATAAATCTATATCAAACTGCACAGGATATCTTTCTTTCCCTTCAGCTGATGGCGAAGGGCCGGGAGTTATATGTATACAGTCCGCAGGACAAGCAGCAGAGCACATTTCACAAGCTACACATTTGATTCCACCTTCTGGAAATTTATTTAATCGGTGTAGACCACGATATCCTTCAGGAGGAATATGGTATTCATCTGGATATTGAATTGTTACTTTTTTCCTAAAGAAATGCTTTATTGTTACCATCAGACCTTTGACCAAAGCAGGGATGTAGAGCTTATCCCAAAAAGTTGGTTCGTATGATTTTATAATCGTAGCCATTATTTCAATGCCGTTAGTGTGAGATACCCAGCAGTAATGAAAATATTAATAAGTGATAACGGAAGTAAAACCTTCCAACCAAGTTTCATTAATTGATCATAGCGGAAACGTGGAAGCGTCCATCGAACCCAGATAAAGAGAAAAAGGAAAAAACCCATCTTTAGAATAAAAGACAATACAGAAAGAATCACACCCCACATTCCTAGCGATTTTTCATCAAGTAAAGGAACATCCCAGCCGCCAAAAAATAGTGTAACCGTTAACGCTGCAGCTGTGATCATATTGGCATATTCGGACATAAAGAACATAGCGAACTTCATACTACTATATTCTGTGTGGTATCCTCCCACTAACTCCTGTTCCGCCTCCGTGAGATCAAATGGAAGCCGATTAGTTTCTGCATAGGTAGCAATTAAAAAAATGAGGAATGCTAATGGTTGTTTGAATACATACCATGATAAAAGGTAGCCTTGTTGATCTGCAACAATATCATTTAATCTTAGCGAGCCAGACATCAGAATTATGCTCACTACTGAAAGACCTAATGCAAGTTCGTAACTTATTAGCTGCGCAGACGATCTTAATCCCCCAATCAAGGTGTATTTACTATTTGATGCCCATCCTGCAAGTACAATACCATAAACACCAATACTGGTTAGAGCGAGGATATAAAGAATCCCTATATTTACGTCGGCTATTTGCAATATGATTTCCCGATCAAAAAGGGTAATAGTAGAACCGAAAGGTATGACCGCGAATGTCATCAATGCTGGTATAAGCATAATTACTGGGGCCAGTAAGTATATAGGTTTATTCACTCCATCGGGTATAATATCTTCTTTCATAAGAAATTTGATACCATCAGCAATTGGTTGGAGAAGTCCCTGTGGTCCAACTCGGTTTGGCCCTAGCCGACCTTGCATAAAAGCCGACACTCTTCTTTCAGCATAAACCATTATTAGCACAGCAAGCAAAGTTCCTGCAAATACAAGCAATACCTTTACACAAATGATAATAAAGCTTAAAAAATCCATTATTCAGGGGTTGCTCCATTTAATGATAATCCTTTTTCTCCCAGTTTGAAAAAAGATACATCTTTATAAGCTGGAATCTTTTCGCACATTTCCATTATTACTTGGCTTAGATCTGTAAAGATTTGTGCTTTTTTATCCATTGTTTTCATCACCATCATCAGAATTTCCCAATCAGCGCGGGATTCACCATTTATTGGTAGTGATGGCCGCAGCCACTGAACACGACCCCTATCATTGGTAATAGTTCCCTCGCGCTCAAAGGGTGCTAGGCCAGGCAAAATAATATTGGCTGATTGTGCTAACATCGTCATCCTATAGGTTTGCACAATTACAAAATCCATTTTAGACAAAATACCTTTCCAAACCTCATCAAAATCTCTATCAACCCCATCATCCAAAATATATATTGTCCGTATGTTCTGTTCATCAATTTCTGAAATAAAATCTTCCACATTTACCGGGCAGACATCGTTCATACCGTTTCTATTTGGAGAGCGGTCATTGCTAATTCGAAATCCAGATGGGTAAGTAATTTCTTCATCATTAATTTGAGAGAGATTACCAATTATGCCATCAACCATTAATCCCAGCATAAAATTTGTTTCATTAGTATGGAAAGGAGAAGTAACACCAGCAACCTTTCCTTTGGCGCTCTTAAGTGCTTTAGCTGTATCCAGAACAGCTTTTTCCCATTCGATCGAAACGAATGAATCGCCTTTTCGAATCATGGGTTTGGTTACTCGTTCAATTTCTTCAAAGCGATGAAAGCCATATCTTCCAATATCACACATAAAGTAACCATTTACGTCATGGTTTTCCCGTGGGCTTAATCGGAAAATCTGATTTTTCTGAGAAAACACATCAATATTGCATCCAACACTACAATCCTGGCAAACAGAAGGTTGTTTTTTCAGGTTCCAAATACGATTCTTATGGATATAATCGGTGCTTAACAGAGCGCCTACCGGACAAATATCTGCAACATTACCTGCCAATAGATTATCCAAAGGCTTTTCTTCCAAAGCCGCGACTTTTGAATTGTATCCGCGGGCTTCAACATATAATTCACTAGTGCCTGAAATTTCCTGTGTAAAACGAACACAACGACTACACAGAATACAACGATTATGGTTTATAACAATCTGTGATCCAAGATATTCATTTGATCGTACTCTTTTATTTTCCATGAATCGGCTATGGGCATTGCCAAATTTGAAAGAGTAATCTTGAAGATAACATTCACCAGCCTGATCACACACAGGGCAATCTAGAGGATGATTTAACAGAAGGAATTCCAATATATTTTTTCTCTCTTGTACCACGAGATCAGTCTGAGTGTGCACCACCATATCATATTTGCCATCTACCTTACGATCTGGATGGACATCACTAACAAATGTATTGCACGATACTTGTAGTTTGGGCATTCCTTCTACCTGTACAAGGCACATCCTGCAGCTGCCAACAGTCTCCAGCGCTGGATGATAGCAGTAGTGCGGTATTTCTATGCCATTCGCCTCGGCTGTGTCCAGAACTGTGGCGCCACTTTTTACCTGAATTTCTTTATCATCTATTTTTAATAAAGGCATTAAGCAAACACTTTTTCTTTAGGTACGTATTCTAGGAATTCATCTTTGAATTTTTCCACAAAACTTCTCACTGGCCAAGACACAGCCTCACCAAAAGGACAGATAGTCTTACCAAAACTTCCTTGTGAAAAATCGATAAGACCACCAATGTTATCGGTAATATCCAAAAGCATGTCTATATCATTTGGTGTACCATTACCCTTAACTATTCGAGTTAGCATTTTGACCAGCCATGCAGTACCTTCCCTACAAGGAGTACATTGGCCACAAGATTCATGAGCATAAAACCGAGCAATATTGAGACATGCCTGCACCATATCTACTGTTTCATCCATTACAATAACACCAGCAGACCCTAGCATGCTTTTCTTTTCTACTAAATCCTCATAATCCATTTTCACATCAAATGCTTCATCAGCAGTAAGAATCGCCGATGAGGAACCACCAGGGAAAACAGCTTTTAATTGCTTACCATCCGGAATACCCCCGGCCTTTTCATAAATAAGATCCTTCAGAGGTATACCCATAGGTTCTTCATAGACGCCTGGATTATTGACGCATCCTGAAATACAGAAAAGTCTTGGTCCTGGCCCCTTCTCAGGACCAATGGATTTAAACCAGTTTGATCCACGATTGATAATGTGAGGAATACAGGAAAGGGTCTCGACGTTATTCACTATCGTAGGGCTTTGAAGATAACCTTCAATCGCCGGAAATGGTGGCTTAATTCTTGGCCATCCTCGTTTACCTTCAAGAGACTCAATTAAACCCGTCTCCTCACCACAGATATAGGCTCCAGCTCCTCTATGAATAACTACGTCCAGATTATAATTTGAACCGAGAATATTTTGTCCCAGGATGTTATTTTCATATCCTTCAGCTATTGTCTTTTCCAATATCTTGTATTCATTGTAAAACTCCCCGCGAATGTAAATGAAGGATGTATGACAACCGATGGCGTAAGCAGCAATGATCATACCTTCCAGCATCTGATGCGGTGCTTTATTCATGAGCAAACGATCTTTAAAAGTTCCAGGTTCACTCTCATCTGCATTATTTATCAGATATTTTGGTTTACTGGAATCCTTTGGAATAAATCCCCATTTCACACCGGTTGAAAAACCTGCACCGCCCCTGCCACGAAGGTTTGAATCTTTCACTTCCTGAGTAACATCCTCAGGATTCATTTTTAGTACTTTCTCAAGGCCAATGTATCCCCCAACACTTTTGTAAAATTGAAGCGTATGGCAGTCTTTTTGATTAATATGCTCCGTCAGGACTGGTTTAAATGTATTCATTCAAAAGACTCTAGTAATTTGTCAAAATTTTCTGTTGATACACCTTCATGATATTCTTTATTTATTTGTACAACCGGAGCAGTCCCACAAGAACCTAAGCACTCTACTTTCATGAGTGTGAACTGACCATCAGCCGTAGTTTCACCAGGTTCGATTTTATATTTATCCGATACATGGTCAACAAGGGAATCGGCACCATTCAGACTACAGGACAGTGTTTGGCAAACTTGAATGATATGGCGACCCTGTGGTTTAGTATATAACATGGTATAAAAAGAAACGCAGTCCATCACAATGGCCGGATGGCAATCCACTAAATCAGCTATAGTATCAATTACACCGCTAGAAATGTACCCTTCCTGTGATTGAGCTAAATGCAACAGTGGCAGGGTAGCAGATTTTTTATCTGGATATTGAGAAAAAATTTGCTCTACCCTTTCTGGATCTGCGAAAGTAAATCTTTGTTTGGATTTAACGCTGGAATTCATCGGTCCAATTCTCCTGCGATAACATTTATACTCCCGAGAATCGCTGGTGCATCTGAAAGCATATGTCCTTCTATAAGTTTTGAAAATATTGAATAGTTGATCAACGATGGTGGCCTTGTGCGAACTCGATAGGGTGTACGGTTTCCATCACTTACAATATAATATCCCAGCTCACCATTGGGTGATTCCGTTGGCACATAGGCTTCGCCGATCGGCGGCGTCATGCCTCTGTTTGGCATGGTAACTTCAAAATGATAAATCAAGCCCTCAATAGAGTTATAAACTTCATCTTTTGGAGGTAGGCTAAATCCAAAATCCGGGTCAATAATCACATTTCCAGTTGGCATTCTATCCAGAGATTGCCTGCATATCTTTATACTTTGGCGAATTTCCTCCATCCGCACCAGATATCGATCAAACACATCACCATTCAAAGCAATGGCAACATCAAAATCAAAGTCTTCATAAATGGAATATGATTCATTTACTCTGATATCCCAATCTATACCGGATGCTCTTGCCATGGGTCCAGAAATACCATAAGTAATAGCATCCTCTTTTGAGATGATACCAATGTTTTTTGTCCGATCATGCCATATTCGATTCTTATTTAATAAAGTTTCGATATCATTAGCAACGTCTTCTACTTCCTCGAGAACTTTTTGAACAGCTTTATCGAATCCTTCCGGAATATCCCTCATGAGTCCACCCACAAGAGTATAACTGGTGGTAAGACGAGTACCAGTAGCTATCTCAAAAAGATCATAAATGTCCTCTCTCACTCTGAATCCATAAAGAAACGCAGTCATTGCACCTAAATCCACGGCCAGCATACCCACATTTAATAAATGATCAGCAATACGGCTCAATTCACACATTAGAACACGGATATACTCCGTTCGTTTGGAAACTTCCAGGTCCATCAATTTTTCTGCACTTAGGGCATAAGCCACATTGTTACACAAGGGCGATAGATAATTCATTCTGTCTGTGATTGTAATATACTGGTTGAAATCCAAGTCTTCACCCAGCTTTTCGAACCCAGAATGGAGATAACCTATTTCTGGTGTAGCTTTCACAACAGTTTCACCTTCCAGTTCCATAATTATCCGAAGTGTTCCATGGGTCGCTGGATGATGAGGACCAAAGTTGAGGATCATTCTGTCCGTTTCGAGTTGCTGCTCTGTTACTCTAGTCATTCTGTTCGTTTTTGTTTATTTATGCCCCGATCAACTATTGGGAAATCATGTCGTTCTTTGCGACCCAATCTAGGATAATCCTTTCTCAATGGGTGTCCATCATAATCATCTGGATTCATAATGCGGACCAAATTCGGATGTCCTT
>CAYYXU010000021.1:0-21206 GCA_964475645.1 uncultured bacterium
GCGGGAGACCAGCGTGAGAAAGTAGGTCATCGCCGGGAATATTTAAAAAACCCTCCTTTAATGGAGGGTTTTTTTTGTGATCCTTAACACACACTATTATATTGTTATTGAAAAGAGGGGAACAAATCCGGTAAATTCATATTTAGACGTTAAAGATGAAGTTAATTTCCAGAGCATTATTTTATTTTTGTTTTTTAGCGTATTTACCGCTAAAAGCCCAAAACGTTACCCTTACTGGTACCATTTATGATTATGCCACGTATTACGTTTCCAGCTTTGATCCCCAGACAGGTGCATCAGATTTCCAATTATTTCGATACACGTTAAGTTCAGATTCTTATCCCGTATGGATAAAAGTAACATTTCGGGCCACCATGGTTTCCCCTGCGCTTGGCATCAACACGGAGACAACTATTTTAGATCTTTATACGTCCCCATTCCTTGTTGATAATGATATTATATTGGATAATAGAGCCCTTTCCACAACAACAACTGAATTACGTGATATAACTGGAGCGTCGGTTAACCTGTCTGTTTATATACAAGATGTAATCGATGTAGCTGATCTGAATGCCATGCTTAGTTCGATAATGACTACAGGGCGATTAACTGATGGTAATTATACATTTCAATTTGGTGTAGCCTCTGGATCTACTGAATCCGCCTGTGAATCAGCGTCACCAATATTTGAGACTAAGACAGTTACTGTAGAGTCGCCAAATGCGATAAATCTAGAGTACCCAGGCGGATCTTTATCCGATACCTCATCGAATGAGATTTTCACTAACTATCCATTATTGGTATGGTCTTCGTCAGGTTGTGATGCATGTGTATCATTTGTGCGGGTAGCAGAATTTAATCCCAATGTTCATTCATCAATGGATGAAGCTATTCAAGATGAAAGGCGCTTACCTTTTGATCAAGCACAAGAATGGGAAAATATAGGTATTGTAAATACTTATCAATATCCTTTGTCTGGTGCCCAACCTTTAGAATTTGGTAAAGTGTATGTATGGCAAGTAAAGCATGAATTAATAACAACTGCTGGATCTGATGAGCTGTTATCCCCTATTTATGCATTTCGTATCCATGATGTGGGATCTAGTACAACAACCACTTCATACCATCCAATTGTACAGATACTCCAACAGGTGCTTAGTGAAGACCAATTCAATTCACTTTTTGGGCCCAGTACGGTATTGGATGAATTCTCACCTTCAGGTGCCTATAGAATTAATGGTGATTCAGATGATTTGTCCGCTATAATCTCACTATTAAACCGGATCACAAATGGGACAGCTAGTATAACAAATGTAGAAGTCCAGGATTAATGATCCGTAAAAGTATATTATTTATCTTTCTGTTTACTGCGAGCCAATTTGGCATAGCGCAACGAATTGCTATTGCTACGAAGGCAATTGGTAAGGTCGAGATTAACAAAAAAGCGCAGACAGGATACAATAGTTTAAAAGCTGGCACAATATTAGAGGACGGTGACGGTATCCGTACTGGCTCAGATGGTTTTGTTCTTATAATTTTTATTGATGACAAGTCTCAGCTTAAAATAAAAGGAGATTCAGAAGTAACCATCTCGGGGAAAAAAATCGCTTCGGCTATTTCCAAGAATGTTCGCATGGATAATGGCACTGTTAGAGCACAGGTGAACAAGCAAAGAAAAGGTGAATTCGTAATTCAAAGTACAACATCTGTTGCATCTGTTAAAGGAACAGACTTCTGGTTTATTGCCAATTCGGAAGAGGGGGATATGGTTATAGGCCTCGAAGGAATTGTAGATCTTTTTAATGCAGTCAGTGGATTAAATGTTGATGTTACTTCAGGAAATACAGGTACGTCAGATAGCAATGGAAATATTGATGTAATTGAGACAGACCAGAACACAATACCTGAAGATCCTACTGATGGTGATACACCTGTTGGTGACCAGATTGAGATAGAGTTTGAAGGTCCCAATGGTGAAATCAAAAAATTAATAATTGATATTCAATAAACAAGCTTTCTTGCAGCCAAAATAATTATACTCCAATGTTGATGGGCGGTGAAGACAGATGGATTGCAGTATTTGTATTATATGTTTGTCTGACTACCACAGTTGCCGAAGCCCAAGAATCGATCCTTCATCATATTCCCCCGGAAAATGCATCAGCTGGTGAGTCTGTAACATTGATTGCGGCTTTATTTTCCGATGTGCGGGTAATAGAAGCAAAGCTGTTTATCAGGGAAACAAATTCTCTCAATTTTACCGAGGAAGAGCTGAATTTTTCAGGATCGACCTGGAAATTTTCAATTCAAAGCGATAGAATTACTCAAGCAGGATTAGAGTATGCCATAATATTTCGGCTCGATGATGGCAGTACGTTAGCTTTTCCCCGCGGAGACCCACTGAAAAACCCATATAATCTTGTGATTGGACCACCCCGGAAAAGTGACCGGTCGTTTGGACGGAGAGAAAGTTTTTTTATTGATGGTGTGGGTTTTGAAAAAAAGGATTTTCTAGTACTATCTCCAGAACCGGGGTCCATTATAATACCAGGCGATGAGGTAATTGCTGTATCATTTTTTAATATCCCAGATATTGATACTACTTCAATTAAAATAAAACTGGATGGTGTAGATTTCACTTCACTGGCTTCAATAGGCGGCGGTATAATTTCTCTTATACCTGGTGAACTTAACCCTGGGCCCCATTCGATAATCGTAGAGAGCAAAACAAAATATAATGAACAGATTCGTCCCTTGACCTGGATTTTTAATACCGCTGCAGGTGAAATGTCAGTATTGGACGCGATAAATTATAATGGAAAATTTGATGGACGCTTGTCTTCGCAGGCTTCAGAAGCACAAGTGATCAATTATTCTGAAGTAAATGGAAAATTTAATGTTGATATTAACTGGGCTGGATTCAAGGGATCTGCACGCCTAAGTACCCGAGATAATCCATATGTACAACCCTTAAATCGATTTTCCGGGAATATATTTTTTGGCAAGTACTTAAATATATATACAGGTGATTATTACCCTTCCATTTCTCCATTTCTAATTGATGGTAGACGGGTACGAGGCATGGGTATTGATATCGATTTAAAATGGGTTAAACTTCAATCGGTTAGCGGTGAACTGAATCGACCAGTTCAGCGAAAATTTGGTATAGATGGCGGGTTGGTATTAATGAAAAATCAAACTGCTGTTGATTCAGCAACCGGCAATCCTGTTTTCTATCTTGAAAGAAGTGGCTATACCTTTACCCGGAATATTACTGCTATGCGGTTATCAAGCGAACTTTTCTCTCGATTTAAACTGGGAATTCATTACCTAAAGGCAAAGGATGATGTAGGCAGTGTAAATATGGATATGGAGAAAATGGATGACTACGGTAGTTTTTTTGTGGATAGTACTGCATATAATTCCTTCTCAATAGAAATACCTACAGAAAATTATACCTATGATGAATTTTCCCAAGTTGTTCAGGAAAATGGCGGCTTAGTTAATTTATCAGATAGTAAATGGTCTTATAGAAATCCTGAAGACAATCTAGTTGTAGGTTTTGATCTTGGCGCTATAATGGATAAGCGACGCCTGGATTTTAATTTTTCATGGAATATGAGTTTATTCAATCGTGATATTTGGGATGGGCCTATGTCGTTTGAAGAAATGGATATAGCTCTTGATGACTCAGTTGATGGTGTTATAGGCAGACAATATGATGAATTCGGCAATGTTATACAGAGTGGTTTAGTGGAAACAAAAGATATGCCTGATCCATTGGCTCTTAAGGATCTATTTACCATGAATATTAATATGACACCATTAGTGCCTATAGACGTTATTAGTTATGAGGACCATCCCTTTGCAACAGTTGTGAATATGCCTTCTTCGGCATTTAATTTCAAATTGGCAGGAAATTATGCGTTAAGCAAATTTATTGTTGAATATCGACAGGTTGGCCCCGAATTCGTATCGCTTGGTAATCCGTTTCTGGCTAGCAATATTCGTGAGTTTATATTATTAAATCGTATTACACATTTATTTGATTCTAAACTATTAATCACAACAGGGTTTAAGCATCGGGATAATAAGATTCTTAAAACTGTGGCCAATCCAATAAATACAAATACTATAACCCTTAATTTATCTTTTCTGCCAGGCGCAGATGCACCATCTTATGTGCTAAATTTTCAATCTATAGGTAAGAATAATGAAAAAGAAGAATTGGATAAAGTGGGTGAATCAGATGTGGACAATAGACAAGATACGCGCACAACAAATGTGCTCCTTTCCATCAATTACCCAATAACTTTTCGTTCAATTAAGCATAATTTTGTTTTGAATTATAACAGAATGGTTAATACGGATAAATTAGCCGGGCAGCGTATGGCCGGATATTTCTTTCCAGGCAGTGATTCAAAATCGGTTACATTGTCGTTTGCTTCCCGTTTTCAGTCTCCATTACGAACCATGCTGAATGTCAGCCTTATGGATCTATTCATTCCCAGTTTAGATTATGATGGTAATGTGATAAAAAATACTATCACGTGGAAAACATTGGGTGTGAATGGCAGATATTCCCTACAGGATAACAAAATTAACCTGACCGGTGGGTTGTCCTACATTAAGAATGAATCCTTAACCACTGTATCCAGTGTTATTGATTTACGCGGCGGTGCAGATTATAAGCTACGTCAGGACTTTGCCTTATCTTTTACTGGTCAATTACAGATTATAGTAAATGAAACTGCAAAGGAAACAAAATTAAATACATCCGGGATTTTAATATCTTTTCGATATAATTTTTAATCACTATGGATGCTCTCAAGAAATATTTTATTGAGAAGTGGATCGGTCTTGCCATTACACTGGTTTCAATATTCGTTGTTTCGATGCTACATTTATTTGGAATTTTTGATGGTCTGGAATTAAAAAGTTATGACTATCGGTTTACGGATGTAAGAGGTCCACTAACGGGCTGGGCCGCAAGTGATTCTACCTATATTAACATGGGGACAGATGTGGTGCTTCTTGAAGTAGATGACGAAGCATGGCGCTTAATGCCGGAAGCGTGGCCTTACCCTCGCGGAACCGTATGGGCGAAGGTCATACGTAATCTGGCTCAAGCAGGTGCAAAAGTAATTGCCTTTGATATTCAGTTTGATGCGCCAGAAACTAAGTCTGAGTACTTGCATGAATTCGCAAATAAGATTAATTCAGATAATCTAAGACAGCTCATTCCGCGCCACGGAGATAAAATGTTCGCTGAAGCGATCGAAGAAGCAAAGGCATACAATACCGAAATTATCATCAGCGCCAAGATGGTAAATGAACCAAACCGCCAGCCACCACAATATATCGCAGAACCTGTAAAAGAAATCATGAAAGCCGTGCCTGAAACGGGATTAATTAATGACCAGCTTGATGATGATGCTTTTTCCAGAAGATATGCAATATTTGGTGAAATGAGCCATCAGCCGGGGCGTGCTTACCTTACTTTAGGCGTTAAAGCTGTAAAATCGTTTCTGGATATTCCAGACACAACAGTGCCGCATTATGACCCTGTAAATCATATCTGGAATTATGGGGACCTAAGGATTCAATCTTATGGTAATAGTAATACATTCCTGGTCAATTATTATGGTCCTGCTTCGGGTTATAAGTTACAAACCGAAGAAGATTATCCTGCTTGGGGAACCTTTCCACGTTATTCATTAGCCTATGTAATTGATACTGAAGATATTGATCTCAGGGATCCTTTAGAAGATATTGACTGGATGAGCCAATTTCTTCCAGGTCAAATTCCCGAATGGATACAAGAGATTGAGAATCCAGACGAACGTCAAGAAATGATGGAAGTGATGGGGATTAGTGGCGAGTTCGATGTCACCAAAACACCATTTTACAATAAGATTGTAGTAATTGGTGTAGATGTAGAGGTGATTCATGATGTGAAATCAACTCCTTTTTATAATTACCTTGGTGTTCAGCAGGTCACACCAGGAATGGAAACTCATGCCAATGCCATCCAAACCATGATTCATGATAACTATTTGAATGTGATTGGCAGTCGTTTCACGAATCTTCTGTTTGACCCTCAATGGTCCCATGTATTTATCATATTGATTTTGGCCTTAATTGCATTTTTTCTTTTAGATATAGTTAATCCGATCTTAGCGGGTGGGTTGGTTATTATTGAGATCCTGTTTTATTATGCTCTGGTTTGCGGATTATTTGTTGATGATCTAACTTGGTTTATTAAATCAACAATGCAATCTGTCTTGCCGGATACATTTGTAAAAAATAATTATTCATGGTTCAGTACAGATTTGCCAGGTATACAATCCAGTCTTGTGGTCCCAATGATTGCACCAATTGCAGGTATATTGGTCACATATTTAGCCAACGTATTGTACCGCTTTCTTAATGAACAAAAAGATAAGAAATTTTTAAAAAGTACGTTTGGTCAATATATATCTCCCGATTTGATCGATAAAATGTTTGACAATAAGCAGGAACCAAAATTAGGTGGAGAAACAGGAGTGCATACTGCGTTTTTCTCTGATATCCAGAGCTTCTCATCATTTACTGAAGTATTGGAACCAGAGAAGATGGTAAATCTAATGAATGAATATCTCACTGAAATGACCAATGTTTTGCTATCTAGGAATGGTACGTTGGATAAATACATTGGTGACGCAATTGTGGCCTTTTATGGTGCTCCTGTCCCTGTGGAAGACCATGAATATCAGGCTTGCATGACGGCACTTGACATGAAAGAACAGCTAAAAAATTTACGGGAAAAATGGCGTTCCGAAGAAGGTTGGCCGGAAATTGTACATAATATGCAACATAGGATCGGACTCAGTTCAGGACCAATGGTAACTGGAAATATGGGTTCTACTATGCGCATGAATTATACCATGATGGGTGATAATGTGAATCTGGCCGCACGACTAGAAGCATCTGCTAAACAGTATGGCATTTACATTCAGGTTAGTGAAAGTACCTATAAAGTGGTAAAAGATAAATTTGATTGGCGCTTTCTTGATTATGTCCGCGTAAAAGGAAAGCAACTTCCTGTAAAGGTTTATGAATTGATTGCTGAAAAAGGAAAAATGAATGATACTGATAAAGCGGTTTTACAAGCGTTTAGTAAGGCGCAGGAACTATACTTTAACCAAGATTGGGATAATGCTATAAATGGGTTTAAAGAATGCAAAGAGCTGGAAGATATGTTCCCGGGACGATCTGAAAACCCTTCCAATGTATACCTTAAACGGTGTTACCAATTAAAAGAAAATCCGCCTGGAAAAGATTGGGATGGGGTGTGGGTATTGACGAAAAAGTAATTTATGTTATTTAATATTGCATTTTTTATATAATTGATTCTGTGATGATCATCACAACGATAAACCTTTATCGACGATAGATTGTCAGGTTAAAATCGATTTGGTTATGCGGAAGAGAACAGACGATTTAATAAAAAATATTATTTTATCAGGGTTTCTTCTGGTAGTCTATTCGTGTGGTCAACTAGAAGTAGATATTGAAGTTGATAATCTATTTGATCCGGCTGATGCTGACTATTCCATTCCTGACACTGAGGTGCTTGATTGGCCAACAGCGGGGCATTCTATAAATTCTACCAGCGCTGTTTTTACCTGGCGACACAGTGATCCAAATTATCATTATGACGCTACCCATACGGTGGACTATGCTGAGAGAATATTATACCGCTATCGTATGAATGCCAGTATCTGGTCGCCTTGGCATAGTGGTGAGTCGTTGATCCAGCAGGATCTTGGTTTCTGGATATTTGACACATTAACTGGTTTACATGTGATCGAACTAGACTACCTTGAAGATATAGGATATAACTTTGAAGTAATGTCTAAATACCCTACCAATATTCAGGAAAATGAATGGCCAAATATATCGTTTATGGTGGATGCTTTTGATGGTACAGAACTCTTGATTTCTCCAGGCCAGGTATTCGCCGATTCCGGAAATGTTTTTTTTGTAAACGTAAAATTGATTGATGTTACCGATTTTATGGGTATCCACCTTGATGTATCCTATGACAACAGTTTCATGCAGCTTCGGAATTATGCCCTCGAAAGCGATTCTACGGATTTTCTGCTACAGAGTGCTGGTCAACTGATAAATTTTATAAATAATAATATTGATGATGGCCATTTTCAGCTGGACCTTGGTGTTGCTGGTGGGGCAGTGACTGGTGTATCAGGAACAGGTAATATTGTTCGGCTGATTTTTGAACATACAGGACCGAGGGGACAGAGTGTTATTTCCATTTCATCAGAAAGTACGGTCCGAGATGTATATAATAACTCGGTAGCTGAACACATCTTTTCCGGAGTTGTTTCCATATGGTAAAAAAATAGCTTATGTCTGGCATATACCAAATCAGAACTAGCCTCGGCTGGTTTTTACTTCTGGGCTTTATAACAGCAGATCTTTATGCAATTCCAACTGTAACCAATGTTAGTTCTACGACATCTGATGGTACTTACGGTCCAGGTGATACGCTAGATGTGACAGTTACTTTTAGTGAAATTGTCAATGTGGATACTGGAACAGTCAGATGCGGTGATTTTCTGATTAACAGCCTTCCTTTCACTCATCAATATACCAACGTAGGCATGGCTGATGATTGGAATGTGAATGGTACTGATGGCGTCGATGTGGCTTACACGTTGATCCTCTCTGATACTACAACGATTAGCGTAACTAATTGTGCCGTGTTCACGGATTATGATACAAAATTAGAGATTTTTACTTTTGATGGTGATTGTGATACTACGTATACAACAGCAATTTCTACAGGGGACTATAACGATGATAATTCAACTTGTACTATATCAAGCGTAGATCCTCCTAGATTTGCTGCTTTACTTAGTGATGTTACCCTGGCGCCAGGAACTTACTATGTAGTTGTAGATGGTTATAATGGAAAAACTGGTAACTACCAGTTAGATATTACTGAGACAACTGGACGTTTTGAAAATGATAATTATGCGGTAAATGATTCCATTATTGAAAGTAGTAATCACCCTGAATTTTTATATATCGAAGATTATCATTATGAAGTAAATAAATTAGGAAGAGATGGATACCGATCTTGGGAAATTAAAGAAATGCTTAGTGTAACAGATCCAGATCCTATTGGTTCTTCGCGAACAAGTGAAACGAATACACCAAAAATCACATTGGAAACAGGCACTACAGATAGTGCGGCTTATTATGTTAGTGGTACGGGTACAACTACCATATTATTTCAATATGTTATTCAAAGTGGTGACTACACTAATGATCTAGATTATATTAGCACTAGTGCGCTGGAAGAAAATGGCGGCACGATCAGGGATGTTAACTTTAATGATGCTAATCTAACCCTGCCTACTCCTGGGACCGCCGGATCACTAGCGGCCAATAAGGCGCTGGTAATTGATGGTATTGCGCCAACCGTAGTTTCTGTTTCATCAACATCCTTAGATAGTACCTATGATGTTGGAAGTGTAATACCCATTACAATAGCATTTAATGAAAATGTAATAGCAACCGGGACGCCACAGTTAGAATTGTCCACAGGTGTTAATACCTGCCTGAGTTTTGATGGAAGTGATGATTATGCATTTGTACCAAACCATAGTGATCTTCAGTTCGGTACGGATAATTATTCAATTTCAGTTTGGATTAAAATTGATGCGATTGGACCTACACAGCAGATATTTTGTAAACGAGGTGGCGATGGAAACTATGAGATCCAGGTTAATAGCGCTGGGAGATTATCAGTTTGGGCTCCTCTCAGCTTTTCTGGATCCACGGTCCTATCGGTAAATACATGGTACAACGTAACTCTAATAAGGAATCACCCAACGAGTTATCTTTATCTAAACGGTGCTCTTGAGGCATCATATAGTAATGTTGGAAACCAAAATTCTACTAATGGATTGAGTATTGGTCGGGATTCATATGGGGGTGAACGTTTTAATGGTAATATTGATGAATTTGCAATCTGGAACAGCGGTTTAAGTGCTGCTGAGGCATTGGCTATTTACAATGGAAATGCTTCACTAAATCTTATGACAAATTCTGGTGACTACGGATCTTCATCAAATTTGGTGCTGTATTTACGAATGAACGATGGATCAGGAAATGCAGCTGTTGATGCAACGGGTAATGGTCATGATGCAACATTATATAATGGCGTCTCCTGGGCAAATAGCACTACGAGTGTTAATTATACCAGTGGCTCGGGTGGCACAATACTCACATTCGACTATACGGTAGCGGCAGGTCATACTAGCAGTGACTTGGGTTATGTCAGTACAACAGCATTAGGCTTAAATGGCGGCACTATTACAGATTTGGCTGGTAATGTTGCAAATTTGATACTGCCTGTACCTGGTACATCTGGATCATTAAGCGCCAACAAAGCAATTGTTATTGAAAATTTGCCGCCTGCTATCCCAAACGGCCTTACAGCCACTGCCAGCAATAGAAAAATCTTTTTAACTTGGAATCAGAATAAAGAAAGAGATTTTTATCAATATTTGGTATATGGTGACACAGTTTCAACTCCATCCATCGTTGTAGCCACAAATACTGGTATAAGTGACACAAGTGTCACAATTAGCAATCTTGAGAATGATGACACTTATTACTATCGATTATCATCTATTGATTCTTCCGGTTTGGAAAGTGAAAAAACACTTGATGTCAATAGTGTCCCGCGACCACAAAGATATGAAGTTAATCCAAATCAAACTGAAGATTTTATATCGATTCAAAGTGCAATTAATTATGCCACAGAAGATGATACATTGATTGTTCGAGATGGTACCTATTCTGAAAATATTGATTTACTTGGTAAAGCATTAATTATTGGCTCAGATTATTTTACATCGGGAGACACGGCTCATATTGCCAACACAGTTATCGATGGTCAATTGAATGGTTCTACTATAACCATATCGGATATATCTGGATCGGAAATAAAGTTAATTGGATTTACTATTCAAAATGGTAGTGCTTCTAACGGAGGTGCTATCTATTCCAGTAATTCCAACCCTGTTTTTGAAAACCTTATTATTAAAAATAGTACAGCTTCAAACAGCGGTGGCGGCATTTACCTATATAATAATTCAAGTGCAATATTGAATACTTTACAGATTATCAATAATTCTGCAAAAAATGGAGGAGGTCTTTACCTTAATTCATCCAATCCAACCATTACCAATATAGTTTTTTCTAATAATACTGCTGATTCAAGCGGTGGAGCTATTGCTGTTTACAGTAATTCAAATCCAGGGTTTTATAACGCAGTAATCTATGATAATTATGCCGGTCTATTTGGTGGATCCTTGCAAATATCTAATTCGAATCCAATAATCAGCAATTCTACAATTATAGCTAACAATGGAGAATACCAAGGTGGTGCTTTGTATTTAACGGAAGGATCTTCGGTAGTACTAACTAATTCTATTCTTTATAACAATACACCAGAACAATTATTTATCAATAATCCTGAAGATTCACTTACCGTTTCCTTTTCCAATGTAGAGGGCGATTCTGATGGTGTCAATTATTCCCACCTAATTGATAGTGTAAGTATGCCATTGGTTACCTGGGCCCAATCAAATATTGATGCGGATCCATTATTTGTTGATGCTATGAATAACGAATACAGTTTGTCTAATTATTCTTTGGCTATTGGCGCAGGGAGTAGTGTAAACAGTGTCAATTCGGATATCAATGGCTCATATAGGCCTACTCCGGTTGGATCTGATCCTGATATGGGTGCTTATGAAAATCCGCGGTCTATACCGGATGTATGGCTTGCCCTTGTAAATGATCAATATTTTATAAATGAGGACTCGACACTTTTATTCAATCCAGTATTGAATGATAGTATTGTCAACATTCACCTAGTTAATCTTGCTATAATTGACTCCGCTAATCACGGAAGCTTGCAAATAGTGAGCGATTCTACTATTTATTATTACCCAGATCAAAATTATTTTGGAATGGATACGATATTATATGCCTTTCATAATACCGATCGCCGTGATTCTGCATTAACCATTATTACTATTAATATGCTGGAAGACGATCCACCTGTAATTACGTCATCGGATACATCCTTTGCTGTTGAGGATGAAACCTATAATTATTTGTATGATGGATATGACCCAGACATCGGTGGTATAAGTCGTTGGGAAATTGATAATGCACCTACTTGGCTTTCAATGGAAAATGACAGTATCATTGGTACGCCACTGGAAGGCGATCTAGATACCAGTTTTCTTCTTATTTATTTTGATACATATTTTTCCGACACACTTGAGGTAGGAATTTTTGTCACACCTGTAAATGACCCGCCTGAAATAATATCTGCTGATTCCATTATTGTTAACGAACCAGAATATTATGTTTACAATGCAGTTGCTGAAGATCCAGAAGATTCTAGTCTTGCCTGGATATTTAATGGTTTACCATCTTGGATGAGTGCAGCAGGAGACAGCTCATATGGGTCTCCAAATGAAGGGGCTCCTGATACAAGTTTTACAATCATTGTAACAGATGGTGAATATTGGGATAGTTCCTTAGTCTTTGTGGATGTTATTCCATTTGATGATCGTCCAGTTATTACATCATCAGATTCGTTATTAGCAATTGAAGATGAATTTGTAACTTTTAATTTTGCGGGATATGATCCGGAAGGATTGCCCCTCTTGTGGTCTGTGAACCACTTACCAAGTTGGTTATCTAAGGAAGGCAATGACGTTTATGGAATTCCATCCGAAGGCGATCTTGACACATTATTTACACTTATTGCTTCGGACGGCTTACTTAATGATTCATTGATAATTGGTGTATATGTTACTCCGGTAAACGATGCCCCGCATATAACGTCGCATAATATTGACACTGCTTATGTGGATGAATATTTTGTTTATTATCCTTTCGGAACCGATCCGGAAGATTCTACCCTAATTTGGGAATTATTATCAGCACCCCAGTGGATGATAATTGCTGGGGACAGTGTATATGGATTAGTGCCTAGTGGTAGTGATTATTCCACATTTACAATTGTCGGTTCAGATGGTAACCTTACAGATACATTGGATGTCATACTTGAGATCATTGATATTAATTATCCGCCGGAGATTGCCCTTGCGCAACTTGTTGGCGAATACCATAATGATATTGAACTCACTTTTCATTTATATGATTTTGACGATGATGACCTTGACTACGATATTAGTTTTACTTCTGATGGTATAAACTGGAATAATGCGACAGTTAGTGAACAGAGTGGTAGCGCTGGACAGGATACGATGATGGTAATATGGCATTCAATGTCAGATCTTGCAGGAATATACAATTCAAACATTCAATTGAAGATTACTGCATATGACCTCGATACTGATACATTGCAAATACCAGATGATACATCTTCAATATTAATCTCGAACCTCTTTGCAGTTGATAATCATATTGGTACATTGAGTGTTTCAATGGCAGAAACAATGGATGAATATTTTGATAATATTACTTTAACCTATGCGATTGAGGATACAACCGGAGATCCTTATGAGATCAATATGAGTTACTCACTTGATAATGGAAATTCCTGGTTGCCTGCTACACTTCAGGGCAATTTAATTGATATAAGTATCACAGATTATCTTGCCTCACTCACTTGGATATCTGCTGAGGATTTAGTTAGTATAGATACAACCATATTATTGGAAGTATCAATGTCAGATGGCTGGCAATCTTCTGCATCAAATCAGGTAAATATTCATTTCGATAACCAATTCTTACCGTTATTAACAACTATTCAACCTGATACCGGTCAATATTTGTATTGGTATGATCAGATTACCCTTACGTTTACCGGTCAAATGGATCTTGAATCTTATACAGATGGTGTAATGCTTGAAAGCAACCATCGCGGTGTACTCGAATACGATGCAGAATTCATTCAAGATAATGAAATAGCTCATTTGACAATCAATCCATTAGAGAATTTCTACTCTGATGAACAAATACAAATATCAATTAACCAACAGTTGCGCGATGTATGGAATAATTCATTTGACGGCAATGGTAATGGTGATCCCGATGGGGTAGTAGATGAAGATACAATCCTATTCGCTATAAATCTGTTAGGTGATTATGATAGATCCAGCCTAGTTGATTTTGAGGATCTTGTTGCTTTACAGCAGAATTGGTGGGATGAAACTGTGAGCTCGGCGGACGAAATTGGTCCTGCTGCAGGTACACCACCCTTTATGCAGATCCAACCTGATGCGAAAATGGATTTCGAAGATCTAATGGTATTTGTTCAGATGTGGAACTGGTCTAATGGGTTTGATTATGATGGAGATAGAATTGCCATGAGTAGACAGGTAAAAGAAAATTATACCACACTCTCAGCAAGTTATCCGCCACCACAACTTGCTGATGATATGGAAGAATTATATTTATATATAGATTTAGATTCAATTCAGGTAGTTGGGGCCTTGGGTTTGGAATTATCCTATGATCCAGAAACAATTGATTTTGTAGATCAATCATCGCGATTTGATCAGCACTGGACAAAATTATCCTACCATGATTCAGCAAGTCACCGTATAGTTATCCAACTGGCCGACTTGGATCAGGAAATACGTATTCAGCCAATAAATAAGCAGGTCAAAATAAAGTTCCGCCGGTTAAAGGATACAGATACTGAAGTTATTTGGGGAATCGATCTTCGTGATCGTGCTGGAAAAACCCGGGAAGTTTTCACTCAATCCTACAAATTTAGCACAACAGCACCAATGCCTGAACAATATGCGCTTCATCAGAATTATCCAAATCCATTTAATCCGAGTACGACCATCCGTTACGATTTGCCGGAGGATAGTCATATTCGTATTGCGATCTACAATATTTTGGGACAGGAAATTCGAGTTCTCGCAGATGGATTAGAGCCAGCAGGTTTCAGATCAATCCGCTGGTATGGGAAAGATAATTTCAATCGCAATGTTAGTGCTGGAATGTATCTTTTGCTCATGAAATCAAAGGATTTCACTCTGACAAGAAAATTGATCCTTTTGAAGTAAGCATAATCAGCTCTTCTGACTTTTTCCTTACTAAAGTAATTTCACTAAGCAATTATGACAAATTCACGTGGTAATATATTATGGGTTGATGATGAGATAGATCATCTCAAACCACATATTCTTTTTTTAGAGGATAAGGGATTTAATATTAGTTTGGCAACTAATGGACCAGATGCGATTGCATTGGTTGGGAATGAAACATTTCATCTGGTTCTTATGGACCAATTTATGCCTGGCCAGGATGGTATAGAAACAGTCCGTCAGTTATATGAGTTGCGTCCTAATCTGCCTGTAATCATGATTACTAAAAGTGAAGAAGAATGGCTCATGGATGAAGCTATTTCGCAAAAGTTAGCGCAGTTTCTGATAAAACCAGTAAATCCTACCCAGATATTTATGGCCTGTAAACAGGTCTTGGAAGATACGAAAATTCGTGAGGAAAAAGTAACGAGCGGATACTTGAAAGAATTTCAGCTTATTGAAGGCAGGTTGCAAGAGAATCTACAGGCTGACGAATGGTGGGATATATATAATAGATTATCTAAATGGCAACTCAACTTTGATGAACATAAGGACATAGGGTTAAGTAAAATACTGGCTGAGCAAATTCATACCTGTAATCGCGAATTTGTAAAATTCGTTGACAAAAATTATTGTAATTGGGTCAGCAGTACTGAGCGTCCAAACCTGTCGGTAGATGTAGTACCTAAATTTGTGATACCTAATTTGAAAAAGGATAAAAAAGTTTGTCTTATTGTGGTTGATGCTCTACGGCATGATCAATTTCTAACCATTCTACCCGAAATAGGACAATTTTTCAACATGGATATTAGTTACCAGATGTCATTATTGCCCTCGGCAACGCCATTTAGTCGCAATGCGATCTTTTCGGGATTATTCACCAATGAATTCTGTGAAAAATACCCTCAGCAGTTGGAATTGATGAAGTCTGAAGCTTCCAGTTTAAATAAATATGAATCGTTATTTTTGGAAGATCAATTAAAGAGAAATCAGTTAGAAAATAAAAATGTGATTTACCATAAGATAAATGTTGTTGAAGAAGGCCACCGTTTTCAAAAACATCTAACTGATTATAAACAATCAGATTTAATGGCCATTGTAGTCAACTTTGTTGATATGCTAGCGCATAAGCGCTCCGAATCTGATGTTTTGAAAGAAATGGTGCCTGATGAATCAGGATATCGTTTTGCGGTACGTACCTGGTTTGAGAACTCATGGTTATATCGTACCCTACGTGAATTGAGCGAAAGTGACTTTACAGTGATTATCACCAGCGACCATGGCACTGTTCGCGTTCAGCGTGGCGTATTGGTTGGTGCAGATCGAGAGACTTCCAGTGGTGTTCGCTATAAGTATGGTCGTAACTTGAATTCCAAGGAAAAAAATACACTGATAATTCGTAAATCATCAGATTATCGGTTACCCGAATTGGTTCATCAGACCAATTATCTTGTGGCTAAAGATGATGTATTTTTTCTTTATCCAAATCAACAACATCGCTACCAGGGAAAGCTTAAAGGAAGTTTCCAGCATGGAGGCATATCCATGGAAGAGATCATGGTTCCAGTAGTTACCATGAGAGGCTATTAATGTCACCCAGTGAATATCGATGTACCTCTGTCATTGAAACACAGTCTATTGCCGCAAATCTTGCGAATTCTTTACCATTAGGTGTAGTAATCGCACTTATTGGAAACCTTGGATCTGGTAAAACTACATTTACTCAAGGTTTTGCTAAAGGCCTTGGAATAAGTGAACATGTTGGGTCACCTACATTCAAATTAGTTAGTGAATACGATGGTAAAAAGGGGAAACTAATCCACGTAGATGCTTATCGCCTACAAGGAATCGAAGATTTTTTGAATATAGGAGGTGAAGATATCTTAGGAGATCCCAGAGCGATAATTCTTATTGAATGGGGAGATAAACTTGAGTCAATCTTACCACCAGATGCAATGCGAATCTCTTTTAAGAGAGTATTGGATGTGGAAAATGAAAGAGTGATTTCCATAAAGGGATTAATAACATGAAAATTTTGGCGATTGAAACAGCTACTGAAATTTGTGGAGTATCGTATATTGAAGATGATAATGTAATTGCCACAGTAGAGGAAAATATTCCCAGGCAACATGCAAAATCATTACCATTATTTTATGAAAAACTTGTTATCGAAACAGGATTAAAATTGTCTGATTTAGATGGAATTGCGATCTCAATTGGGCCAGGATCATTCACTGGATTACGGATCGGTTTAAGTTACAGTAAAGGACTGGCTTTTGGTCAAGGCCTTCCATTAATTCCTGTGCCGACTTTAAAGGCATTAATGGACTCTGGCGGTGAATATTCAGGATCGGGCTTAGTATTATTATATTCCCACCGGGATATTGTATATGCACAAAATTTTAATTGTGAAAATGGTTCAGTTACACAAAATGATCCAAGTCCATATCAATGGAAAGATATCGAGCAGAGTGTTAAAAAAATGGATCATGTAGTTCATTGGGGCTGTAATCAATTTATAGATGGTTTAAAACACATCAAGGAAGGGAATCCATCGGCTGAGATTGTTTCTATATTAGCCCACCAACATTTTGATGAATGGGTAATCTATAAACCGTACGATCTCGTACCGAACTATATTTCACCATTTGTAGTTGGAAAGAGGAAACAATGATCCGTATTGCCACATTGGATGATCTTGCAGACATCTTGTCAATTGAAAATAAAGTCTTTAACAATCCTTGGTCAAAAGAACAACTGAGTTGGGAATTAAATCATCAATCTGTGGCAGATAATCATGTAATGATAGCCAGAGGTAATATGATTGGATATGTATTTTCTCATGTAGTTGATGATGATGTACAAATACTGAACATTGCTATTGATATTCCATTCCAGCACAGAGGATATGGTAAGCAATTGTTATCATATTTTCTCGATCAGTTTAATGAAGATAGTAGTATTCATTTGGAAGTAAGAAAAAGTAACTTTCCTGCCATTAATCTTTACCTGGAATTCGGGTTTCATGAAACGGGGACTCGAAAAGGATATTATTCAGATGGTGAAGATGCGATAATTATGCAAAGAAACAGTCTTATCCATGGCTTGGTTTAAAAGAGAGAAACAAAAGATTAAGCCCGTTGTAAAGAAGGGCGTTCCTGATGGTCTATGGGTAAAATGTCCAACATGTTCTGAATTCCTCTATAAGCCTGAACTAGAAAAATCTCTATCTGTATGCCGTCACTGCAGCCATCATTTTCGTGTCGATCCCTCAATCTATCTTGATTTGATACTTGATAGCGGGTCATCGAAAGAATTATTTACTAAACTTCAATCTAAAGACCTCCTGAAGTTTAAAGCGGGGAAAAAATATAAGGACCAACTTATTGCAGCAAAAAAGAAAACAGGTCAAAAAGATGCGATAAATTGCTATCAGGGGAAGATTGAAGAAAAGGATGTTGCCTTAGGGATCATGAATTTTTCGTTTATTGGCGGTAGTATGGGGTCAGTAGTTGGGGAAAAAGTGGCTAGATTGATCGATTTCGCCCATGAAAATAACCTGCCATTAATATTAATATGCGCTTCTGGCGGCGCGCGCATGCAGGAAGGGGCCATATCATTGATGCAGTTAGCAAAAACAAGCTCAAAATTGGCACAATTTTCAGAAGGTGGTGGGCTATATATACCAATCCTCACTGATCCAACAACAGGTGGTGTTACGGCAAGTTACGGAATGCTTGGAGATATAATTTTGGCTGAACCAGGCGCACTTATTGGCTTTGCTGGACCACGAGTAATTAAGCAAACTATTGGTCAGGATCTCCCTGAAGGTTTTCAACGCACGGAATTTCTCAAGGAAAAAGGGTTTGTGGATCATATCGTCACCAGGGACAAAATGAAAGCCACCCTTTATAATATAATTTCTATTTTAAAATGAGAAAACGGCCGTCCATTCTCGTAACTAACGATGATGGTATTCACGCACCGGGGATCTATGCACTTTGGGAAGCAATGCAAGAAATGGGTGATGTTACTGTTATGGCACCGAATACTGAGAAAAGCGCAGTCGGCCATGCTGTCACTATTTCTGATCCAATTCGTATAGAACCTATTACGAGGCACGGCGGTTTTGAAGGTTATGCTGTTAATGGTACACCTGCAGATTGTGTAAAAATTGCTGTTGGTTCTTTTCTGGAAGTGAAACCGGATATTGTAGTATCTGGTATAAATGCAGGAGCAAATGTAGGGTCCAATATATTGTACTCTGGTACAGTTTCGGCGGCGGCGGAAGGTATTATGTTGGGTATTCCATCAATAGCCTTAAGCATTAATACCTTTAAATCTGATTATTACGATTTGGCCAAGTCTGTTGCTCAAACTATGATGAAAAAAGTATTGCACAACGGTTTACCAAAAGGAACCTTACTTAATGTAAACGTACCCAAATGCAGTGCCTCTGATTGTAGCGGCTATAAAATCACTCGCCAAGGGGGTGAATATTTTCTTGATAAGCTTGAAAAAAGGGAAGATCCACGTGGTCGTCAATATTTCTGGATGGGAGGTAAAATAATAAATAATGATAAATCTGATGACCAGGATGGCAATGCATTGGCTAATAACTGGATTAGTATCACACCAATTCAATATAAATTAACAGACAATTCATTTTTAGATACTCTTAGTGATTGGGGCTTCGAATGAGTGGATTAAAAAAAGGCGGTGTGATCATAATTGATTTCGGCTCTCAATATACTCAACTAATTGCCCGGAAAATCAGGGAACAGAATGTTTTTTCAGAGATCCTCCCTCACGAATCAAGCCTTGCTACTATCATGGCACACGAGCCAAGAGCAATCATTCTCTCTGGTGGTCCATCCAGCGTTTATGAGAAAAATGCCCCCAGTTATGATAAAGAAATTCTTGATTTAGATTTACCAATACTTGGCATTTGCTACGGTTTGCACATATTGGCTCAGCATCATGGCGGCTGTGTTGAGTCAACAGGTAAAGGAGAATATGGTTTTGCTAATATTTCAGTAAATGGGAGTTCGCAATTATTGAATTCCGTATCTAATAATTCCCAGGTATGGATGTCGCACATGGATCGGGTTACGAAAATTCCGGACGGTTGGTCTGTTATCGCTGAATCTTCGAATAATGTGGCTGCGGCTATAGCCAGTGTGGATTCAAAAAGATTAGCTACACAATTTCATCCAGAGGTATCCCATACAAAATATGGCCACCAAATACTGAAAAATTTCTTGTTTGACATTTCCAATTGTGAGCCTGATTGGACAGCGGGAAATTTTATTCAAGATCAGATAGATATAATCAGAGATCGTGTTGGTGACCGCAGTGTTCTGATCGGTGTCAGCGGTGGGGTTGATTCCTCAGTTGTGGCTGCTATTATGCACAAAGCAATTGGTGATCAAGCCAGAGCTGTTTTGATTGATCATGGATTATTGCGGAAGAATGAAGCAGCAGAATGCGTTCATGCATTACAGGATGGCCTGGGTGTAAATATTCACCTTGAGAATGAATCGGATAAATTTTTGCAAAAACTAGCTGGCGTGACAGATCCGGAAGAGAAACGCAAGGTTATTGGGAATCAATTTATTTATTCATTTGAAAGCGTAGCATCCCAATTTGGTGACACGGATTATTTAGCTCAAGGAACTCTATATCCTGATGTAATCGAAAGTGGTGTTAATCAGGGCAATGCAGCACATGTTATCAAGAGCCATCACAATGTAGGTGGCTTGCCGGATGATATGGAATTTGAATTAATTGAACCATTACGAGAATTATTCAAGGATGAAGTTCGAAAGGTGGGGAAAGAATTGGGTTTGCCTGATAAACTGATTGATCGGCATCCATTTCCCGGCCCCGGCCTTGGTGTTCGTATAATTGGGGAGATTACTCGAGAAAGAATTGCTATTTTACAGGAAGCGGATGATATTTATATAACAATCCTTCATGAAGAAGGATTGTATGATGAGATCTGGCAGGCCTTTGCCATACTTATACCAGTTCAAACGGTTG
>CAYYXU010000022.1:0-3892 GCA_964475645.1 uncultured bacterium
TTTCTTCCATAATTGATAATTTACCCGTGCGGGTGTGCCTGTTTATAATCTTTTTTTAATTTTTCGGTTGGGACATGAGTATAAATTTGAGTCGAACTTAAACTGCTGTGCCCTAGTAAATCCTTTACCGCTCGTATATCTGCTCCGCTCTCCATCAAATGTGTTGCAAATGTATGCCGTAATAAATGAGGCCCTAATCTCTTTCCATCAGCTACGAGCCGAATGTACTTATTCATTCTGCGCTGGATTGTTCGCTGTGATATACGGTTTTCTTTGGAGTTCACAAACAATGGTTTATCGTAAAATACAGGTTTAAGACTAAGCTTACGCTTTTTTAGATAATGTAATACTGAATTTTCGGCAACTTTACCATAAGGAAGCAAACGTTCTTTTTTTCCTTTCCCAAATACACGGACCAGTTTCTTATCTGCCTGAAAATCACCGATATTTAAATTAACCAGTTCGCTTAAACGAATACCCGTGCTGTAAAATAACTCCAGGATAGCTCTATCTCTTAAACCCACGATTGTATCCTCCGGTGGAGCATCCATCAGCGTTTCAATTAAATTCTTACTCACGAAATTTGGTAAACTCTTCGGCACTTTTGGCGTTTTTACATGGATAGTTACATTATCCTCAATTACTTCTGCTTTTATCAGGTATCTGAAAAATGATTTCACTGACGCTAGGCGACGAGCAACCGTTTTAGGGGAATATTCTTTTTCGTATTCCCTACCAAGAAAATGTCGGATTGTTTGTCGATCGATAACTCCTAAGTCCATATTGTCTTGACCATGATACTCTTTTAGGAAATCATTAAAACGGTTGAGATCATTTCTATAGGCATTTATCGTAAGTTTTGAATAACCGCGCTCTTTTTCAAGAGTAACAAGAAATCCCTTAATTATGCTCTTGATTGATTCAGCCATATTTTTCGTTGAGTAATTTAATGGCGCTATTAATATCATCAGGTAATGGTGCTTGAAATGAAACTGTTTTTGCTGTTTCAGGATGCAAAAACTCTATGCTCATGGCGTGCAAAGCATGGCGTTCAAGGATAGTTAATACTTGGCGTAATTCCTTGGTAACCTCAGGTAAAAATCCCTTCGTTCGGTTCTCACCACCGCCATATTTTTGGTCCGCCACAATCGGATGACCCATTTGATCCGCATGGACCCTTATCTGGTGTGTTCTGCCTGTTTTTGGGTAGAATTGCACCTTTGAAATATAGCGCCAAGCTCGCTCAATTTTATAGCCAGTAGTGGCTTTTCGACCGGTTTCATCTACGTTGAAACTTGTAGGATCAGAACGTTTTCTTTTGATCGGTTCATCAATTAAACCCTCATTCTCTGTCCATATTCCCCAGGTTAGGCCAATATATGTTTTTTTGACCTGTTTATTTTCAAACTGTTCAGCAATTTTACGGTGGGCAAAGTTTGTTTTTGCAATAACCATCACTCCAGATGTATCCCGATCAAGACGATGTACAATTCCCGGCCGAGTTAACCCGTTAATATCGGACAATGCAGACGTATAAAACATCAACCCATTAACCAATGTATTATTTTTTTGACCTGTTCCTGGATGGACGACCAATCCCGATTGTTTATCGATAACGATAATAGCATCATCTTCATAAACAATTGATAGTGGAATATCCTGCGGTTCAATAATTACTGGAGAGGGTTGGGGTTGTATGGGATCTACAACAATTGCTTCACTGCCCTGCAGACGATAGCTAGATTTTTCCTTTCGACCATCAATCATGACTTTACCATCTTGAATCATAGCCTGAATTTGTGATCGAGAATAATCAACAAGTTGTTCTGATAAATACTTATCCAGCCGCATGTTAATGCCGCTCGAGGCAGTAAGGTTTACCATCAGTTAAATCGATTCGATTGACGGCTTTACGGTAGATTGTTTTAATATGGCATTGTAAATATATAAGATCATACCGATTGTTACTGATGCATCAGCAACGTTAAAAATATACCAATGATAACTACCGATCATAAAATCAAAAAAATCTACAACAGTACCAAAAAGAATTCTATCAATCAGATTGCCGACCGCTCCTGCTAAAATCAACGCCAAAGACAAACGCATTGTCAAATTACTATTCTTTTCTTGCCAAAAATACCAGGCAAGAAATACAGTCATTAGCAATGATACTGAAGAAAAGAAATAAATACCACCTGGAAAATTTAATCCAAAAGCCATGCCATCATTGGTAACATAAGTAAAATGAAAAAAGTTCTTTATAACTGGCTTTGATTCACCCAGCATCATCGTACTGCGAGTAACTGCTTTCGTGATCTGATCAATAACCACAATTACAGCACTCACAAGCAATACTTTCAAACTAAACCAAGTTTTTCTTTTTCTTTACAACCAACACACTTTGTAGCATTCGGTACCTCCAGCATACGTTCTTCAGGAATTAATTCTGCACAAATCTTACAAATCCCAAATATTCCATCATCTATACGATCAAGCGCAATCTCAAGGTTTTTATAATAATCGCTTTCACGACCCATTAATATATAATTTTTTTCCTGCTCAAAAGAGTCTGTACCAGCATCAGCCATATGAACACTGAAGACGGATTCCTGGGATAATCCTTCGCTATTTTTACCATTATCCAGTATACCATCATGTATATCGCCCATATCTTCTGCTATCTCTTCCATTCTTTTTTCGATAGATATCCGAAATTGTGCCAGTTTTGCTTTAGAGTGCTTTTTTGCCATAGTATATCCTTTCAATCAATTATACACGATCAATACCAAGTCTGACTTCAACACCAGCAACCTTAAATGTATCTTCATATTCGCTTGGTTTGAATTCATTTGCCATATTTATTGTTAATGTTTCATTCATAAAATAGTCTTTATGTGCGCGAACCGCTTCTCCAACTGTTCCATCAAAAGAGCCATGAATATTGATACGATCCTCGACCGCGAAATTAGCATTTTTCCTCATAATTTGCACTAGACGAATTACATCTCTTACAACACCTTCTTGAACCAATTCATCTGTTAATTCTGTGGTTAATCCAACTGTAATTCCGCCATCTGATTCTGCAGTAAAACCCTGTTTTGAGTTAGTGACAACAAGGAATGCATCCCTTGATAAAACAAGTGCGCCTGTTTTCAATTGTAATGTTACCTCACCAGTTTTATTTAGATCATGCAATATTTTGTTGCCATCCATAGTAACAAGTGCCTCTTTTATATCTGGAAGATATTGACCATGTTCTTTACCGATAACAGGTAGATTGGGTTTTACTTCACGCTCAATGAGAATATTGCTATTATCAACCCACTTTATAATTTTTACGTTTAACTCATCCAGTACAATACTCTTTTGCTCCAAGATAAATTCTACCAATTCATTATCATCCAAATAAAAACAAAGTTCTGCTAACGGTTGTCTTATTTTTAATTCTGCCTTGTTTCGTGCCGAACGTCCCAACTCTACAATTTTTCGCAGTGTGTCCACCCGTTGGATAAGTTTTAGATCAATATCTGCTTTATCAATCTTAGGATAATCAGATAAATGGATGCTTTCTTGGGATGATTTATCAGTGTTACGAGCCAGATTTTGATAAATTTCCTCTGTCATAAATGGCAGAATTGGAGCGATTATCTTAATACTCGTCAATAATACATGGTAAAGGGTGTGATAGGCTGCTTGTTTATCGGCATCATCTTCTGATTTCCAAAACCGTCTTCTACTGCGTCGTATATACCAATTGGATAAGTCATCTAAATATTGTTCGAATTGGCGAATGAATTTATCTACCCGATACACGTCGAAAGATTCTACTGCCTGCTGGATTAGTAAATTGGTTTTTGCCAAAATCCATCGATCCAGAATAGTTAAATCA
>CAYYXU010000022.1:3992-20637 GCA_964475645.1 uncultured bacterium
CTGGATTAGTAAATTGGTTTTTGCCAAAATCCATCGATCCAGAATAGTTAAATCACGTTTATTTACATTTGATTTATTTGGTGAAAAACCATCTACAGCAGCATAAGTGGCAAAAAATGAATATACATTCCATAAAGTGATCAACTTTCGACGAACCTCATTGGCTGGTCCGTATCCAAATAGTAAATTTTTTTCAATATTCTGATTGGCATACATCCAGCGCATTACATCCACACCTATTTCTTCAGCTGCATCATCAAACCAGATTGTATTTCCCCAAGATTTATGCATTTCCCGACCAGTTTCATCTTTTACAAGCGCATGGCCCAACAACGTTTTAAACGGTGCCCTGTCTTCCATGACCGTTGATAAGGCAAGCAGTGAATAGAACCAATTACGAAACTGACCAGGAAAGCTTTCCACTACAAAATCACCGGGAAACCATTTATCCCAATATGTTCTATCATCATTATAGTGAAGAGTAGAGTAGGGCACAATACCAGCATCAAGCCAGGGGTTACCCACATCCAATATTCTAGTACCAATCAAACCAGTATCCGCATGTTTAATCTTGACTTTATCAATCCATGGCCTGTGGGGACTTTTACCATCAAAATCTTCCCAGCCTTCTACTGCAAGTTCCGCTAATTCTTCCTTTGACCCCACAACATAAAATGAACCATCTTCAAATTCCCAAATAGGTAATGCCAGACCCCAAAATCTTTTCTTGGAAATCATCCAATCGCCCATATTTTCCAACCATTCAAGTTCTCTATCTTGACCCCATTCTGGGATCCACTTTATATCACCCACAATCTTTTTGATTCGGTCACGCCAATCCATATTGATATACCATTCTTCAACCATACGAAATACTAATTCGTCACCGGAACGCCAGCAATGGGGATATATATGAGGATATTGTTCTGAATAAACGAGAAAGTTTCTTTTCTTCAGATCGGTTGTAATCTTTTCAATAGTACTTTTTTCAGTGGCGTTGAGTCCAGTTAGCCACCCAAATTTATCCATAAAATTTGCTTCGCTATCTAGCGGCGCGATGTTAATGAAACCCATTTTCTTACCAATTTGATAATCAATATCACCACACCCTGGCGCCATATGTACAATGCCAGTTCCTTCACCAGCGACTACAATATCATTGCCTAAATTATCCTTCCCACCATCAATTACCTGATGACAGTTTACACCATTCATCCCCCGTACTTTCAGTTCTTCGTTTGTGAATGGATAGCCACCTAATTCCTGTTGTGCTTCAAAATCATCAAATGGTCCTGTATATTTCCATCCAACCAATTCAGCGCCCTTGATAACACCTTCAACTTCATAACCCCCTCGTTCCTTGAATATTTGGGCAATTGTTTTCAGTTTTGGAACACCATCAATCCATTGTTTTTTTTCCTTGAATTGCTTTTCCAATCGCTGAAATTCCAGGTTATCCTTGGCAAAATAGTATAATGAACCATCTGCTGCGCGCAGTTTAACATAATCAAGATTCACGTTTACAGCGGCAATGACGTTTGAAGTCAATGTCCAGGGCGTTGTAGTCCAGACAAGCAGATACTCCTGATCTCGATCAACAAGAGGAAACCGCACAAAAACAGCTTCATGCGCGACAAGTTTCCTGCCCTCGATAATTTCCATCTGGGAATAAGAAGTTCCTGATTTCCCAGACCAAGGTACTACATCGGTCCCGCGATAAATTTTGCCGTCTTCGAAGAGTTTTTTTAGCATAGCCCAAATCGTATAATTATTCTCATCAGACATAGTAAAATAGGAATTATCCCAATCCATCCAGTAGCCTAGACGTTTAGACTGTTCTGTTTGGATCGCTGAATACTTACGAACCCTGTCCTTGCAGAGATTTACAAACTTTTCAATGCCATATTCTTCCACGTCTTTCTTTGATTTAAATCCGAGTTCTTTTTCAACCTCTACCTCTACCCATAATCCTTGGCAATCAAAACCGTTCTGGTAACGCAAGTCAAAACCTTGCATAGCTTTATATCGATTCATTATATCTTTAATGGTACGTCCCCAGGCATGGTGTACGCCCATAGGGTTATTAGCTGTTATGGGACCATCAATAAAACTCCATGGTTTTTTACCTTGATTTAAGGCAACACGTTTTTTAAAAATGTCGTTTTTTTCCCATAGTTTGAGGATGGTATTCTCAAGCTTTATGAAATCTACTTGTGGATTTACTTTTTTTATCACTTACTATAGTTCAATGCAAATTATTTGCTCAGATAATCGGCTGAGAATTTAGGTGCGTTCCTCATCGGTATCAATCAGTTCGAAGTAGTATAAATAAAAAGACCTTCTTTATAAAAGGCCTAATGAAATGATTTAATTAACTTAATTAACTATCAATTTCTAATGCATAGAACCGCGACACATCATCTCTTTTTACTAGCAATAATACAGTATTTTTCCGGCTGCTGGTTCTTATAAGATCTTTGAATTCATTCGCATTTCTTACATTATCCGTTCCCACTCTCGTAATTAGATCGCCTTCGCGGATGCCAGCCCGGTATGCTTCAGTATCTCTATTGACTTCTGTAACAACTACACCATTTTCTTGTGATGACAATCCATAGTGGGAACGCAATGAATTATCAAGGTCTTGTACTGTGAGTCCTAGGCTGCTTGATTTTTCAGTGCGCATAAACGCCATTTGAGGTTCATCCGGTAACTCACCTAATTTCACATATATAGATTTTCGCCTCCCATCACGGATAAAATCGACTTTATATCGTTTACCTGGCTCAGCCGAAGAAACAACATTTTTCAAGTGACTGGAATTATTAATAGAAATATCATCGAATTCGAGAATCACGTCTCCAGTGATCAATCCAGCATTATCAGCTGGGCTTGAACTTGCTACATTACTTATCAATGCGCCATCACGAGTATCAAGTTCAAGGGCTTTGGCATAAGAATCGTCTATTTCTTGGATGGCAACACCAAGCCATCCGCGCACCACATACCCATTATTAATTAAATCATTCTTGACCTTATTAACCATATTTGCTGGAATGGCAAATCCAACTCCACGGTTGGATCTTTCGTATCCGCCAGTAGCAATTGCCGTATTAATCCCAATCAACTCACCATTAAGATTGACCAATGCGCCGCCACTATTCCCAGGGTTAATGGCTGCATCTATTTGGATAAAATCCTCGTAATTCTGTCTTGAAATAATATCACTGCGGCCCATAGCACTTACAATGCCTGCCGTGACTGTATGGCTTAAATTATCGGAAAAAGGGCTGCCAATAGCTATCACCCATTCACCTACGCGCAGTTTATCTGAATCACCAATTTCTACTGCGGTTAAGTCATCTGCTTCTATTTGCAAAACAGCCAGATCTGATTTTGGATCAGTGCCCACGACTATTGCTTCAAATGTACGTTTATCCATTAATTTTACCGTGATCTTGTCCATATCATTCACAACATGATTGTTGGTTACAATATAGCCCTTGCTGGCATCAATGATTACCCCTGATCCAAGAGCTTTAGTCCGAAATTCCCGATCCTGATCCAAATCCCGATCCCAACCAAAAAAACGATTAAATGGGTATTGATTCTGGAAAGGGTCTACCTTAATTATTTTATCGGTTGATATAGTTACGACAGCAGGATTTACTTTTTCAGCAACATTTGCAAAAGTTTCACTGAATTGTTGAACAATAGATCGTTGTGAAAAACCAACTGAAATAATGATTGAAAAGACTAATAACCAATTTTTTTTCATTGATATTCTCCGTTAGTGAATTTACTTATCTATTATTATGAAATTATTTTAAAAAAGTTTCCAATAAAAAACGGCCTTCAAAAAAGACCGTTTTGAACAAAATATTTCAATAATATTTTATTTCAGCAGCACCATTTTCTTGGTATTATGAAAACTAGGTGATGTTAGACTGTATATGTATACCCCCGTACTCACTGGCTCACCACGATCATTCAAACCATCCCATACCACACGATGATAACCAGCTTGAATCTCACCATTTACCAACCGACGCACTTGCTGACCCATTAAATTATACACCACTAGATCTAAAACACTCACGTCCGGTATATCAAACTGGATCTCTGTTACAGGGTTAAACGGATTTGGAAAATTCTGGTATAAGGCATACTGCATCGGTATTAATTCCAAGGCAACACTGCCATCACCTTTAGCCGCTACCGGTATATTTTGACCATCCTGTCCAATTAACTGTACCCCACTTAAATCTACCTTTACGCGCTCACCCCTATCAGTGTTGATCATTACCGGTACAGTAATAAAACCATCCGTACTAAAACTGAGTAAACCACCATTCATATTAACAGCCAGCACTCTAGTTGACCCATCCTCAAGTGTATGGGAATTGACCATGACACCTTCCTGTAACTCATTAAGCAATGGACTGCCAAATGATATTCTGGACATATCAGTTGATAGATCAAACTGTATACCCCGGACAAAACCATCATAAGCAAGATCAAGCAGTAATGACGTACCACCACCATTACGCAAAGATAATTCAGCGATGGACGCTACATCCGTCGCTATACGACGAGCGTTGACACCAGGTATAATGATATCAACCATCATAATAACATCGGCAACATTCAAAACATCATCCCGATTCAAATCAGAATTCCTAAATTGTATTTCGGTAGGCATTGCCACTTCCAAGATAAAATCAACAACCGAAAGCAAATCATTAATATCGACTACATCATCTGAATTAACATCCCCGGCAAGATATGGTATTATACAAACTGTGGGCGTTGGCTTGGATTCCAGTTCTCCATATGATGTATACCATCGCGCTGTAACAAAAAAGCAGTACTCAACATAATTTTCGGGTACATATATCACAGCAGTTGTATCCTCATCATAAGTTGCAAGTATCAAGCTATCTCCTGAATCCACTACCTGGTGGATATTATACCCCATGAGACTGTCTTCTGTTGTTGTTCTTGTTGAAACTAAAGGCATATTTTGCTCATGATTGTTTTCCACGCTCAATTGTAGACCATCACTGAAATAAATTTCTTTAAAATCTGCTATGTATGTCCGCGCATCAGAAGGTGTCATACCGGAATCAACCAATTTTTCTTCTTCAAGGCTAACATCAAACATATGCGCTGTTGCAACTTCGCCACGACCACCCTCTGATTCCGTCACAAATATTTCATAGTTTCCTGTATCTCCACCAAAACCATCGACTACTATATAATACACACCTTCGGTTAGCATGACGTTCTCAAGCAGGCTAGGTGTAAACGGCGCTGGACTATCAGGACAGGTACCAAAAGGTCCATCATCATTATAATACCCGGTGCTGGTAGAAACACAAAATTCATCCGCTGTGAATATTTCCAGTTTTGCGTCATAGTCTGTAATTGGACTGCAAAGATCAACAGTAATTGTTATATCTTCAAAGACATAGAGGGTGTAGGTGTAATCCTCTCCATCGCCACCAGCGACATCCCATTCATCTCCCGTACCAACATTGCTACCTTGGTCGGAATAAGGCAATGATGAAATCAGCTTATCACCACAGCCTACTTCCATGGATCCTGCTGAAAGCCAGGTTAAGTACACATTCTGCCCTACACTTTCAAGTTCAAGACTACCTGGCCGATCCAACTTAGGAATAAGGGTAAAATCCTGTACTACAGCAGACTCCTGAGCATTTACTGTCACATCGGCATTGTTATTATCGAAAGTAGGATGCTTAACAACTACATTATGTAAACCAGGATTCAGATTAGAAAGGGTATAAACACCATCAGTACCAGTTGTATCTCTAAACGTGCCGGTAGTCACTACTGCGCTATCTAATGGATTGCCATTAGGATCAGTTATAGTACCTGTTATATCGCCATAGAGCCAAGTTGGTGTCGCGGATACACTTACCGTGTCACTCTCATAATTAGGAAAATAACTGGCTGTTACACCAAATGAATATGATTGAGCGTTTGTCAAATCTGATGCCAAATAACTGGTTGCCTCAATAGAGTCTGTTACTAAGACACCATCCTGATAAACATTATAATGTGTTAAATCACCGTCATGCCACCGTGATGTACCTGGACTGGAATCCAATATCCGAACATTATCCAACGCCCAATACCATGACCACACTCCATCATCAGTGTAATGGAATCGAATCTTTACATCGCTGGAATCACCTGCAACAGCACTTAAATCTACTCCCACGGTAATGGGCTGCGTGGTTGAACCCTGGTCAATATCCCACTGGATAACATTTGTCCAGGTAATGCCTCCATCAACAGATACATCCACTTCTGCATATTCACTTCCTAATGTACCATCATTGTAATATGATTCGAATTGAAGATACGGTGTTGATTGGTTTGTAAAATTTAGAGAAGGAGTGATCAATTCCTCATCTAGTTCAGAATCGTTACCAGCAGCATCAGAATCACATATTGCATACAAATTATCTCCAAAAGTTGTCCAAAATGCATGATTCAAATCAGGCGATGTCCATGTATCATTTGATGTGCCGCCATCAACGATGTCCCACGCTGCGGGAATACCATTGGTAAAATCTTCATAAAAGATAAAAATTGGATTACTCGGATTCGTCCAGGAAAGGGCTACTTCTTCATCCAGACCAGTTGCTGTTAAGTTCGTAACAGGTAATGGTGTAAATGTTTCAGGTGTCGCACAGACTGTATCAGAAAAAGTAGATTCACCTTCAGAATATTCTGCAGTTACGTAGTAACAGTATTCCACATCGTTAGTCAAATTTTCGTGAACATAGCGAGTAGTATCGCTTGACCCCACCAGAGAACTATCTATCTGATTGTAAATATTATACTGTATAAAGGTACCGCAGAGAATATTAACTTCTCTACTGGACGAGTTTCTGACATTTTGGAGATTCTGAAAATCCGCAAATAGATCATTGGGGTTCAACCCTGATTTAAATAATTCCAGATCGAAATCAGTTTGACTTTCCTGAGTAACAGTACGGCCAGTGGATTCGGTAATACTTAATTCATAGTTCCCGGTTTGTCCAGAGAAACCATCTACAACTATATAATACTGCCCTTCAGCTAGAGTAACATTATCTAAAGTAGAATAAAGACCATTGAATGTGCATGTAAAATCATCATTATAGTCCCCTGTAGAAACTGCTCCTGTATACGTACTATCACAATCGCCATCAAAAGTAAAAATCTCTAATTTTGTATCATAACCTGTTCCTGCATTACAAAGGGTTACATCAATGGTTGTTTCAGTTGTGAGGTTCAGAGTATAGGCAACATCTTCACCATCGCTAAAGGTCACATCCCAATCATCAACCATGCCTACATTGGTATTTATATCATTATAGGGCAAACCATTAATTAAATAATCTCCACAGTCAGCACCTCCTGTAGCACCTAATGTCGGCTCATGCCATTCCAGGGTATTGCGACCGTCACCAGGATAAACCATCAAATCATAAGGAGCGCACAAAGGTGGGTTACCTACAATAGAGAATGAAACTGTATCCTGAATCGCCGGTTCAAAGTTATTTCCACTTGGGTTTACAGCTTCAATTCGTAATAAATAATTACCATCATTTAAATCGTTTATATCAAAGTCATTAGATGAAGTAACATTTTGAATAAAGTTTTCATTGACAAATACTGTTATATACCCATCACAGTCTAAACATTCAGGCTCACCAATTGAAAAATAAGAAGCCAGTGTAAACGATACAGTGACTAAATCTCCTTCAATAGTTTCACCAGTCTCAGGTGAAGTAATCTGAAGCACCCCCTGCGCTATCAGTCCGGAAGTCAAGATCAGGATCAATAAAAGTGATCGAAAATTTCTTACCATGGGTTCATCCAGATTACATCCATCATCAATATTTTATTTCAGCAGCACCATTTTCTTGGTATTATGAAAACTAGGTGATGTTAGACTGTATATGTATACCCCCGTACTCACTGGCTCACCACGATCATTCAAACCATCCCATACCACACGATGATAACCAGCTTGAATCTCACCATTTACCAACCGACGCACTTGCTGACCCATTAAATTATACACCACTAGATCTAAAACACTCACGTCCGGTATATCAAACTGGATCTCTGTTACAGGGTTAAACGGATTTGGAAAATTCTGGTATAAGGCATACTGCATCGGTATTAATTCCAAGGCAACACTGCCATCACCTTTAGCCGCTACCGGTATATTTTGACCATCCTGTCCAATTAACTGTACCCCACTTAAATCTACCTTTACGCGCTCACCCCTATCAGTGTTGATCATTACCGGTACAGTAATAAAACCATCCGTACTAAAACTGAGTAAACCACCATTCATATTAACAGCCAGCACTCTAGTTGACCCATCCTCAAGTGTATGGGAATTGACCATGACACCTTCCTGTAACTCATTAAGCAATGGACTGCCAAATGATATTCTGGACATATCAGTTGATAGATCAAACTGTATACCCCGGACAAAACCATCATAAGCAAGATCAAGCAGTAATGACGTACCACCACCATTACGCAAAGATAATTCAGCGATGGACGCTACATCCGTCGCTATACGACGAGCGTTGACACCGTAGATAATATCTAAGATAAGAACCATGTCCTGAATGTTGATCATTTGATCCTTATTAACATCTGCGCCACGGAACTGGTCCTCAGTCGGTTCAATTTCCTCAAGTACATAATCAGCGACAGCCAGCAAATCGGATAAGGACACACTACTATCAAAATCCGTATCACCAAGTGTATATGGTACGGCGCATGCCGCAGATGATTTCTTTGATTCCACAATACCATAGTTATCGGTATGATAACTGGCTTTTACAGCGTAACAATATTCCACATAATTTGCTGAAACGGTAACTGTAACAGTTGTATCACCAGGCTCTGTTGTTGCTACTAGTGTATCTCCATTTTCAATAGCTTGGTAAACATTATAACCGACTAAGCTGTCATCTCTTGATCGAAAGAGTCGTTCAGGTAAACGAATATCTGTTAATTGTATAACATTCTCAGGGTTAACCCCTCGATTATAACCGAGGGATTCAATATCAAATTTATTGTCTAGTTCTGATTTGATTTCTCCAGTGTATGACCCAGCTGGTATTCTTTCTACAACTTCATTTTGATTATTCAATATCATGGATACCATTGTCGGTCCATCAAAAGAAGCCATGATGCCAAAATCACCTGTTAGAGCTGGATCGCCACCTACCGCATCAAATATTGTAGAGTACGATCCATCACCCAACCCTGTCCAATTGCGGTCATAATGTTCCGGGCTTTGGGGTGCAATATCATTGGCAATACCAAGAAATCCAGAATTGTTTTCCTGGATCAAGATATAAATATCACCACTGTTAACAACAACGCCGGCTGCGCTGACATCCACTTCAAATTGCGTCAAGATGCCACCTGTTGAAGATAAGTTCAGGCCGGTCGCTAATGGTACAGGTGTTAAGTTTCCTGGCCCTTCAATACTACCGGCATCATCGACCAAAGCTATTACATTTCCATTGATCACGCTGGCATCACCTTGAACTGAGATTAGAAGCGTTGTTAGCGCGGCTGGATAACCAAGTGGCGTAAAGCGAACACCAAATTCACATCCACCACCGCAACCAATTTGTGCTTCTAGATTATCATCGTAGTATGCCACATCATAGGATGTGCTTGATCCAGGTGCGTTCCAAATCAAATCCACTTGATGATCACCCGCCGAAGCTTTCAACCCACCCGGGCGTACCAAGGCTGGGATTAAAACAAAATCTTGAACAACTGCATCCGATTGTGCGATAACTGTTACATCTTTATAATCATTTTCAAAATTATGTCTTTGAACGGAAATGGTATGTATTCCAGGCTCGAGATTATCCAAAAAATATGTTCCGTCAGCACCGGTAGTATCAATTCGATTTCCAACTCTAACGATGGCACTGTCCAACGCACTGCTATTAGGATCGGTCACAGTACCAGAAATATCACCATACAACCATGTTGGAATAACGGTTACTTCCATGGGATTACTTTCATAAGAAGGATGATAAGCAGCTGTTACACCAAAAGTATAAGATTGACCAATTGTAAGTCCGGTGACGATATATGATGTTTGTTCAATGAGTGAAGAATTTTCCTGAATAGAGCTTCCGTCTATATAAATATTATAACCCAATAGATTTCCATCTACTAAATCACGCTGGTTAATATCAAAGTTTCCATCAACATCAACCGGTGTATTCCACCAATCATCAGAGACATGGTAGCTGGCTGGCAACGGACCGGATAAAGAGCTGTCGAAGGAAAGAGTAGCCCAAACTGTAAGAGAGCCAAATAAGCCGCCAGCTATATCATTGGCATTAGTTCCCCAGGAAATTGTCTGGCCATCTATACCATTAAATGGTTCGGGGCCATATGACCCTGAACCAGAGCCCAATTCTTCTGGACCTGCAGCCAAGATGGTTACACCAGTTGGAAATGTTATAGCAACAGAATCACCATAAGAACCATCAGGCGACACAATATTAACTGAAAATTCCATGTTGTGTGCATTTCCGGGAATGTAAGTATTATTAGTAGATACAGTTGAACCCGTCATATCTCTTCCGGAATTTTCAATGCCAATTACAATAATATCATCTAATGCAAAGAACCAGGATTCGCCGGACTCAACTTCATAATGAAATTTGATTCTAACATCAGAATTCCCCACTACACTATCCAAAGAAACAGTGTCTGATAATACAGCGTCAAATCCACCTGTTGGTGTATCATCATCATAAACATTCATTAATAACCATGTTGTACCGCCATCCCCTGAAATATAGACAGATCCAGTGTCCGTTGGATTTAAAGCAAAATCTTGATAATTAAAATTGTAATATAAAGTTGCAGATGAATAATTACTTAAATCAATACTTGGCGAAATGAGATCAGTATTTGGAAAAGTATTGCTGTTCGATACCACAATAGCAAATTCACCGTCAAAATCATCCAATGTATACCCAGTTGGACCTTCTTCATCGGTCATCCAAACAATCCCCGAACCATTATTATCCGTAACGGTCCATGTTGCTGGCATACCATTGTTGAAGTTTTCATAGAATGTATATTGCGGTACGGATGGATCTGTCCATGAAAGGGCAACTTCCTCGTGGAGACCCAAACCGGATAAATTAGTAATGCCTGCTGGAATAAATGTTTCCGGAGTCCCGCAAACCGTAGCTGTAGGCGTGGAAGACCCCTCTGCATAACTAGCAATAACATAATAACAGTATTCTGTTCCATTTATCAAGTTTTCATGGATATAATAGTTGGTATCAACACTTGCGACTTCCAATCCATCTGAAGTATAAATTTCATAGCTTTCAAAATCTCCGCAGCCTTCGATGATTTCTCGAGGGGATGAGTTCGGAAATCTTATCGTTTCATAATTCCTAATCCCCTCTATACCAAAGGGAATGGGTAACCCTTCACTGATCGCATTTTTATAATCCAAAATTTCATCGTCATTATAAGGTATCTCAGTCATTGCGGGAGCATGATACACGCCTTGTCTACCGCCTGGGGCACTCCAGTGAATTTCAATGCTGGGTGGGTTGGCTTCATTCCAGCCATCAATATCCAGAAAATAAGTATCAATGCCATCGCGGTCTGTTATACCGATAACAAAATATCCTTGAGGAATGGCATCTTCCAAATCATCATTGGCACCATTAATGAGAACATTCGAGTACCACCCTGGTGCAAACGTTGAAGATTCATTTTGATAAAGATATGCTGTTGTAGGGTCAGTGCCGGAAAGAATTTCTGCATGGACATCTGCAGCAGATGCAGTGAGCGGATCAACGTTCACTGCTGTTGCGCTCCAATACGGCCAATTGGTAGCATTTACATAATAATTAAAAATAATGGTATCCACTTCAATGTTTGGATTTAAACCAGCAATATCAAAGGTTGCCCAGCCTGCATTTTTGCTAGCAGCTAGGCCCCCATGACCCTGTATTAAACTGTTTGCAATGAACACTGAACCATTGGTTGTACCCGTATGATAGTCAACAGATTGCGGTACAGCAGGGAAAGGATTAAGATTTGACATGGCGATCGGTTCATACCAGTTCAAAAAGTTGCGGGCATCTCCAGCAATAACACTCAAATTACGAGGATGACATAAATTTGGCTCTGAAACCATGTCCACTGTGAAGGTTGCAGTATCGAGTACAGCAGGAGAAAAACTTGCACCATTTAAATCAACAAGTTCAATTTTTAAATTGTGTATTCCTTCTGCTATTCCTGAAACCATCACTGGCGCCACAGAGTAAGCTACCGCTTGAGAAAGATTATCTAAATAGATAATAGCATAACCATCTCCCTGTTGGCTCTGGGGATCTCCAAGTTCAAAAAATGATGCCACAGTAAATGTGACGTTAACAAAATTGGTGTCAATTACCGATCCTGTTGTAGGGAATGTGATTTGGATTGTTTGATCTCGTGAATCCTGACCGATTCCAAATGTAATTAGCGACAAGGCTAAAATTATTGCTTTAGTCAGTTTTCCGATTAACAATTGAGCCCTCCATAAAAGTGCATAAATGTATTTTTATCCGATTCTCTACTATGGATAAGAAATAGTGTCCCCGAATTTAATGTATCACCCATGATAATCAACGATAATTGCTAACCCTTGTACCGAGTGTGTCTTAAATCACGTTCTATTTAAGGCGAATCATTTTTTTTACAAAAGAAACATCATTTGTTTGGGCATTTATAAAGTATATACCTGATGGAATATTTTCACGTAAAGTAAAAGTATAGTGTCCACCATTTAAAGTACCATGATGGATAATTCTGACCAATCTGCCTTGCAAATCATAAATCGAAATTTCATAAAACCCTGTTTTAGAAATATCTAGATCAATATTGCAATAACCATTATTAGGGTTTGGGTAGATAGCACTAATGTTGAAATATGCAGGATTATTTTTATTTTCTTCCTGGATTGCCAGTGTGCTGTATTCCAGATATTGCAAGCCACCAGCTTTGGAACCGATTACCAAGTCTTTTTGTTCTAGCCCAGAGGATGAAATTGGGCATGGTGCCAAATTCTGGCCACAATAGGGATATTCCAGTGTATCCTGGACCACTAGGGTATCCGTATCTTCATAGCGCAGCAGTATTAATTCCCCAATCTCATTGCCCACGATAATTGATCCATCTGCTAATATTGCCGGGGAAGCATCATCGCCAATATCCAGCTGAACCGCCAGCACTGAAGTATTTATGTCACCATTATTAATATACACCGAAACGTTACCATCCTTAGTACCTATCACTAGATCATCATCATTATCCTGGTCCACATCTCCCCAAGCAGGAACGGTTTTTCCATTTAAATCTAAGTTCATATAATGTCCGTTATAGGCCCAACCAGTGTCTGTATTTGCATAATGCAGTAAATACCCGTTGAATTCGCCAATGATCGCATCTAAATCACCATCATTATCCAGATCATAGAATGAAGGCGCTAAGTTGGTGGTAATAAAATCATCAATAAAGGTTGAATCGCTTAACACAAACTCTGGTATGTCATCATTGGTAGTGTTCTCGAAATAATATATCTGACCACCAGATAAACTGTTATCTGGATTGAATTCCGTTCCGACAACAAGATCGTGGTCATTATCACCATCTAAATCTGCAAAAACCGGCCTACTGCCGCTAATAAGATCCAGTCCCGGCAAGAGGTCCATGGTAACCAGCTGGAAGTCATATTCAGCATCGGTACCATTATTATTGTAATAGATCAGATTATGGATAAAATCAGTTCCATAATTGCCGGAAAGGACACCAACCACAAGGTCACCTGTGCCGTCCGGTTCAAAATCTGTGATTATTGGAATATTGAAACCAGCAGTCTCGATCATTCCTGATCCTGGAAAATCAGCAACCATAAGCGAGTCAACAAAATGGGGGTCAGTGTTATTCCCGTAATTTTCCAGATAAAACAACCCTGGTTGGTAAAAATCACCCCAGATAAGATCCAGGTCAGAATCATTATCAAGATCATAAAAAGAAATGCTGTTAGCGCCGTGCCTTCCTGGTGTCCACACAATCTGAATATTTTCAAAATAATCGGAAACAAGTTCAAACTGTGGACCCGTATCAACATTCCCTTGGCCTGCGTAATAAGCCAATCTTCCTGAAATATCACCGACGAAATAATCCAGGTTCCCATCCGCATCGATATCAGCTACAGTAGGGATAACGATCTGTCCACCATAGACAGGAAAACCGGATGGCGTATGCAGTTGTGAATTCACTAGCTGCAATGTACCATTCACATTTTCATAATAGCTTACATTGTCAGTGCCTGGTGTATGGGATAATAGATCATGATCACCATCATTATCAAAATCATTAAAATTGAACCATATTCCCACCAGCAGGTCCTGGAAAAACTTTGTTACCAGCGTGAAAATTGGTCGGTCCCCAAATTGCCAATCTTCCAGTCCCTCCCAATATTGCAACCGGCCATCACGGTCATTAATAAAACAATCCAGTATACCATCCCCATTCCAATCAAGAAATTGTGGCTCAGGGCGATTTAATCCACCAGTAAGGGGCATAATTTGACCATTAACACTAATACTCATTAAAGGATCCAGTACACGAGTATAACTGCCACTATGTAAAAAAACCATTACACTGCATATAATAATGGTTGATCTAGAAACTATTTTAACTGGACGAGACATAGAGTGTTCTCGTTAATGAATCAACATCAAATATATTCACATTTCCGATCAGGCTTTCAAGATTGATGTGACGTAAAAAAAATGGTGGAAAAGATCGAAAACGCAGTCTGGCACTGAAATGTAATTCACCTTCAATACCTGCTGGTATATTTATAGAATAAGTTACGGTTCGAGATCCGCTTACGGGTAGTGTACGGTCCGTCATTGCTACCATATTTTCTACTGATACTTCTAAAAGACCAGAATCCCCGTCAGCATTAAATAAGATAGTGTTAAACATGTGTAATTGCGGGTCTAGTTCTCCGCTAGGATCAGCATAGAAGTCTAGTAGGTCACCATCCGCATTGAGCTGCCCAGAAGCTAGCAGCGTATCGTTAGAAACGGTGGCAATCAGTTCAATCCATAATTGTCGAGCAAAAGTAGTTCCGGAAGGAAAATTATGGCCCGTATTATTGGATACGATTAGTTTCGCATTCCACAGTGTACCTGCAGTGATTGTATCCGGTGGTGTATCAAAAAGATTGATTTCAGCAGCCGTCTGCAATAGATCTTCAATCGCTTGTCGCTGATTAGATTTACCTGGAAAATCAATCAGCGCTTCATCTATCCCTGGGAAAAAATGCCGGTGCAGATTATCCCGTTCGGGACCATCCACCGCTGCCTGCCCAACGTAAATCGGCATATGGCAACTTTGACATTCCATGCCCATTGCTTGAAAAGCGGTACCATCCCATTCGAATTGGGTAACTTCAGCGTTTCGCCCATCAACCGTCAGGTTATGACAGTTTTGACAAAATTCTGATTTGTCGTACCCGGGATGATAAACTGAATTATGAAATTCGTTTTCTATGGGATTATCCAAAATACCATAACGAGTATCACCGGAATACAATTTAAAATCCACTGTTTCATAGTCATGGTCAACAATCGAGATATCTGTAGGATCAGGTAAATGGGTCGTTAGATGGCAGGCATCACAGGTAACGCCTTCTTTTACCTGAGGCGGGAACGCATTAATCGCTTCTGCTGATAATTCGAGATGATTTTCTACCAGGTTAGTCAATGCGGCAACAGGGCTATGGCATTGGACACAAAAATCGCCTATTTCTACACCATTAGCCAAGTTATGCACCTGTTGTTTATTTTGCAGGCTGATCCAGACTGGATCTATAAAACTATAAGCATGCATTGAACTGGACCATTCCGCATAATGCTGGGGATGGCAAATGGCACATTCCTCAGCCGATTTAAAATCCTCTACCTTGAATGAGGTCTGAATAGGCAGTGTAACATGACTCGTTTTATCATCATCACTGAGATTAACACAGCCTCCAGATAAAAATAAATAAAGGTAAATTAGGTGTATTGATTTAATGGGGCGCAACATCCCCATGCGCAATAATGTACGGGTATATCTAAATACTTCTTTCGAAGCTAAATACCCATTGGAACTCTTGTTTTCTGCCCGAACGTGAATCATTGGTTACCAATGGAAAATCTAACCTGAGGTATAATTCCTTGCCAAACATATTTTTCTGAGTCCGCAAACCAAACCCCGCGTCAGAAAGGTGTTGACCTTTAATTTCATTTAAATTATCTGAGTTGGGGAAATATGCAATATCAGTGAATATGGCCGCTTCAAGAGTAATAAAAGTAATGGGTACATGGAAAATTACCTCCACCGTAGAGCCCAGCAAGGATTGAGCCCCAGCAAGATCCGTATCATAAAATCCCCGTAAATTCACGTCACCGGAAAGATGGTAGTGCTGGCGTAAAGTATTATTCCCGTAAAAACTGGATTCATCTCGTAAATAAGGTCGTAAAAATGTGTCAAA
>CAYYXU010000023.1:0-20401 GCA_964475645.1 uncultured bacterium
ATATCTTTTTCCTTTAATGATTTGACTATGGATTGGATATCTTCAACTGCGATTGGATCGACACCCGCAAAAGGTTCATCCAATAAAATAAAATCTGGATCCATCGCTAAGGCTCGGCATATCTCAACACGTCGACGTTCGCCGCCAGAAAGATTATGCCCTTTATTATTTCTTATTTGTTGAATGGACATCTCCTCAAGTAACTTTTCAATTTTATTTGTCTGTTCTTCCTTCGAAAGAGTTGTCATTTCAAGAACCAGCCTAAGATTATTCTCAACGGTTAGTTTTCCAAATATTGACGGTTCTTGTGCCAAATAACCAATGCCACTGCGTGCGCGCATGTACATTGCTTTATCAGTAATTTCTTTATCATCCAGAAAAATTTTACCCTTGCTCGGTTTAATCATCCCTGTAATCATATAAAATGTAGTTGTTTTTCCTGCACCGTTTGGACCAAGCAATCCAATGATTTCACCTTTTTTCAATTCAATATCGACATCAGAGACAACCCATCGATTACCATATTGTTTATGCAGACCCTTTGCTCGCAATGCCTGGTGATTGTTATCCATCCTTTGCTCGTTCCGTGACACCAGACGGTTGCAGTATCTTCCAGTGGTGCATACTTACATCGGATTCAAAACCAATACCATAAAGTGTGTCGTTTTTTTCTGTAGTGAGCATAATAGGGTCATCTGTATATATAAGTTCTTCATCTGAATTCCACATCAGTGTATCTGTATATAATGTCACGCCACTATCTGAGACCACAATGACATCACCAATAGCAGTCATGAAATTAGTTCGTTCATCAACTTCTGCTATTTGGGATTTTAAATTGGTTGTATGTTGTTCAAAATCATCAAAAAAATCTACATCGACATCCTTATCCAATAAAATATACTGACGGTCATTGAATTTTTCCAGATGCCCTGACTTGACCAGTGCCCGCATTACGCCTTCATCAGTAAGAGTGATCCTAACCCCCCAACTTTCCTGATCAGGGTACCCACTTCTAGTATTACCATATTCTGCCCGTTCAAGTGTGGTGCAATTAATAATAAGTATTGCTAATAAGGGGGAAAATCTCATGTGATTATTTGTTTAATAAAGAATTTTTCATTAATTGAATTCCTTCTTCATATCGTCCTTGACACATTGCTAACCAATCAATTGCTTCTCGGAAAGCTCCCTGACCACCAGGCAAGCTCGTTGTATAAATTGCTGTATCCTTCACTAAATGATATGCATTTGCTACTGCAATGGGAGCCCCTACATTTTCCATTAAATTTAGATCAATTATATCATCACCAATAAAGGCAATATCTTCATCATTTAAAGAATATTTCGATTTTAAATCTTTATAAGGTGTCATTTTATTTAGAGTCCCATTATAGACATCAGTAATATTTAATTCATTAGCACGTATCTCCGTTGCAGAAGATTTACGTCCTGAAATAAATGCTATATGAAAATCTAATAATCTAGCTAATGCAACTCCTGCACCATCCAGCACAGAAAATTTTTTTAATTCAAAATTATTAAAGCTTTTATAAGTGATTTCATTTCCACCTTTATAGATCGAACCATCAGTAAGAACACCGTCCACATCCGTGATTACAAGCTTGACTTTTTTAGCCCGTTCTATAACCTTAGGTTCGAAATCTTTTTCGAAATTCGAACTCGAATAGATATCAACCATCAGCTTTAACTCTTTAATTTATTATATTTGACAGCGGCACCAATAAAGCCCCTAAACAATGGATGCGCACTATTCAGTCTACTTTTCAGTTCGGGATGAAATTGACTGGCAATAAACCAGGGATGGTCAGGATATTCAATAATTTCAGCCAAATTTAATTCCGTATTAATTCCAGAAATAACTAGACCGTGGTTCTCAAGTCGATTGCGATAACGATTATTTATTTCCCAACGATGACGATGTCTTTCTGTGATATGTTTTTTCCTGTATTCTTTTGCCGCTCTTGTCTTTGGTTTTATTTCACAAGAATATGACCCCAGGCGCATTGTGCCGCCTTTTCGTTTTATTGCCCGCTGGGATTCCATTAAATCAATTACCGGGTATGGTGTTTTTTTATCAAACTCTGTACTATTAGCATTTTTTAAGCCGCAAACATTTCTAGCAAAATCAATAATAGCACATTGAAGCCCTAGGCAAATACCCAAAAATGGTACATTATTCTCTCGCGCATATTTACAGGAAAATACTTTTCCTTCTGAACCACGGGATCCAAATCCTGGCAATAGTAATATCCCATCAATATTTCCAAATTCTTTTTCTGCAAGAGCATCAGTTTTGATTTTATCTGTTGCAATCCAATGAACATTCACACGTGCATCATTTTCTACTCCTGCATGGATAAAAGATTCTAGCACGCTTTTGTATGCATCAGGTAATTCTGTGTATTTTCCGCACATAGCAATATTTACTTTGTATGTTGGTTTTTTAAATCGCGCAATAAAATCATGCAATTTAGTTACCTGTGGTTGCCCAGTTAGTTCTAGACGATTCATAATTATTTGACCCAGTTTTTGCTTATCAAAAACAAGCGGCACTTCATAAATGCTCTTGACCTCTTTGCCCTCGACCACATGGGTCGTTGCTACATTACAAAAAAGTGCAATTTTTTCTTTTACTTGTTTTGTTAAAGGATAATTAGAACGGCAGAGTATTACGTCAGGACTCAGTCCAATTTCACGTAATTTCATTACGGAGTGTTGGGTAGGCTTGGTTTTTAATTCCTCACTAGCTTTGATGAATGGTACTAGCGTTACATGTACAATTAAATGATTATGATATCCTACTTCTACTGACATCTGCCGAATCGCCTCCATAAACGGTAAACTTTCAATGTCACCTACGGTACCACCTACTTCACAAATAACTACATCATATTTTTTTGGATTATTCACTAGAAGAATACGCCTTTTTATTTCGTCCGTAATGTGGGGTATTACCTGAATAGTAGCTCCTAAATAATCACCCTTGCGTTCTCGACGCAGAACAGTGCTATACACCTGACCGGTTGTGGCGTTGTTGTGCTTACTCATATCAACATCAATGAAACGTTCATAATGTCCTAGATCAAGGTCGGTTTCAGAACCATCGTCCAACACAAATACTTCCCCATGTTGGTACGGATTCATTGTCCCCGGATCCACATTGAGGTATGGATCCAGTTTCAATATTGTTACCCTAAGTCCAGCGCTTTTCAGTAAATAGCCAATAGAAGAAGCAGTAATACCCTTGCCCAAGCCAGATATAACGCCGCCTACTACGAAAATGTATTTTACTGGTTTTTTCGGTTTCATTGATTGGATTCAAATTGATTGAGATCTTCCTCAGTATCGATACCTTGATAAGGATAATCAGTTAATACTACTTTTATTGGAATTCCATTGTCCAGTGCTCGTAATTGCTCCAGATTTGATTTGGCTTCATTTTCGGTTTGATCAAGCATTGTGAATTGTAATAGTGCTTCCTTACGGTAACCATATATACCTACGTGATGGTAATAGCCGCCTATTTCAGAGTCTTTAGTCTCTCGACGAAAGGCGGAAGCAAACCCATTTTCATCAATCATCACTTTTACTGAATTTGGATTTAAATAATCAGAATTATCTATTACCGTACTGGCTACGGTTGCCATTTCTACAAATTCATCCTGGAATGTATTAATTAATTGATTCACGATTGCTGGATCGAGCATTGGTTCATCACCTTGGATATTTATTATAATATCTGCATCCATTTCATTTATGACTTCGGCTACACGGTCAGTACCAGATAGGTGATCTGGGTCGGTCATCTGAATATTTGGTTTATAAGATTTTAGAGCTTCCTCAGTTTCTTTACTATCTATGGCGATGATTACATCATCAAGTTTATCTGCTTCTTTGGCGCGATCATAGACATGCATTACCATAGGCTTATCATTAATGGGGGCTAATATCTTATTGGGGAAGCGTATTGAGTGTAAGCGCGCTGGAATGACGCCAATGACCACTGTCAGGACGTCCCACCATTCATTGACAATTGAATATTGTTTATCTTAGACATGACAACATTATCGAAATCAAGAAACAAAATTTATTAAATCCATTGATCATTAAAGAGGGAAAAATAGGTTTTATTCATAGCGGAGAGATTCAATTGGGTTAAGATTAGCAGCACGCCACGCAGGGTAGATACCAAATCCAATTCCAATTGCCGAGCAAACTACTAATCCATAAATTGCCCAATCGATTGGTATAACAGCCGGAATATTAAATAAAATAGAAACTACATTGCCCCCTGCGATCCCAAGTAATACACCTACAATGCCTCCAAACTCGCTCAAAAATATTGCTTCAGTTAAGAATTGAATAAGAATATCGCGGCGGGTTGCGCCTATTGCCTTACGAACACCAATTTCTTTGATACGATCAGTTACAGATACAAGCATAATATTCATAATACCTATACCTGCAACTAAAAGGGCAACAAAGCTAATTGATAAAGCAAATAATTTTATTCCTTTAGTAAAACCTGAAAAACGTTCTATCATTTCTGCATTTGATACAATTTCAAAATTATTTTCATCACCGGGTGGTACTTTTCGTACTGCCCGTAAAATACCAACAGCTTCATCCATCGTTCTATCATATTCCTCTGTCGATGATGCTTCAACACTAATAGCTAAAGTGGTCCAGCGATTTTTAAAGTGCTGTAAAAAGTTGGATATAGGAATTACGATATAATTATCTTGACTGCCACCAAATGCTTCTCCCTTGCGTTCAGTAATACCTATTACGTTATAATCAAGCCCCCTTATCTGGAGACTCTTACCTAACGGGTCTTCAAAAGGGAATAATCTATCAACCACATCCATACCAAGAAGACAAACATTTCGAGCAGAATGGACATCATCTACAGTGACATTTCGACCATCAGCAATATATGTATTATATGTCCTCACAGTCCCTTCGTCTCCCCCAATCAGTTCTATGGATCTTTTGATGGTTTTATCACGGTATTTAACATTACGAGCACTTGTTCCTTCCGATACACTTACCAGAATTGGTAGCTTTGCTCTTCTTTTAAACTCTTCGTACTGGGGATAATCAATATTCTTTCTATTGCGATACTTCTCATCCCCATGATTAGTCATTATTGCTGGCCATTTTTGAATTACAAATGTATTAGTACCAAATACATTTAACCCTGATTCAACCGATGATTCCAATGTTCTTATAGCTGTCATAACACCAATTACAGAAAACACGCCAATGCTTATACCAAGTAATGTCAACATTGAACGCAGCTTATTTTGTCGAATAGCATCTATTGTCATCCGAAAACTTTCTTTCATAACATTTTTTATACTATGGACATTTATCATGACTTACTCGTATCGTAATGCTTCAATGGGATCCAGATGTGCTGCTTGATATGATGGTATCAATCCAGATATTACTCCAACAAAAACACTCATTATTATTGATCCAAAAGCCAACCATAGAGGCAACGTTGAAGGAAAAATCTTATTAATAAAATAACTAGCGCCAAAAGCCAATGCTAAACCTATGATACCTCCAATAATACATATAGTAATTGCTTCCATAAGGAATTGACTTAATATCATATTTGATGTAGCGCCTATGGCCTTGCGAACGCCAATCTCACGGGTTCGTTCCTTTACAGATACAAACATAATATTCATTATCCCGATTCCTCCAACAACGAGGGAAAGTATTGTAATAAATATACCAGTGCCGCCAATTGCATATTTTAAAGCATTGTATTGTGTTTCGAACGCTTTTGTCTGGTTAATCGCAAAATCATCTTTATTCCCTGGCTTTATCCCTCGGATTCTCCGCATAACTGCATGTATTTCATCCCTAGCTTCTTCAATATTATTTTCATCTACTTTTATACTAATACGCATAAATCCACGTTTAGAAAATAATCGTGTATATGCACCCAACGGTAAAATTGCTTGATTATCAACACTAAATAAACCAAGAAATTTCCCTTGTTTTTCAAGGACACCTATTACTCTGAATTTTATTCCATCAATTTTAATATATTTTCCAATCGGATCTTGATATTCAAAAAATGCATCTTTTATATCATTACCAATTATGGTTACTCTGGTACCTGACCTTTCTTCTCCCCTGCTGAAAAACCTGCCCAGTTGAATATCTTCAGTGACAGTTTCCATATAATCAACGTTTGTACCAAAAATCTGCGTTTGGGTGGTTTTGTCACCAAATGATAATGTAGCTCCACGCTGCATCACCGGTGAAACTGCCAAAGCATATTTAGATTGTTCTCGAATCTTATCTTCATATTCTAGACGCATGCGCGGCCTATTTCTTACCTCCCACCACTCCATATCACTAAACCATTCCCATCGGCTTATATACAGAATATCTTTACCTAGCCAAGACATGCTATTCTCAAATGACCTATCTAAACCTGAAATAAGAGTTCCCATAACTGTCACTGATAGCACACCAATTACAATACCAAGTGCAGTGAGAATTGACCGGGATTTATTGCCAAATATTGAACCCAGTGATATGTACAGGTTTTCCCAGAAAAGTGAAATCATACAGGAGTTTTTACACTGATTAATGTATTTAATAAATTATTAATATCTTTTAAATATCCAGTCCAATCTTTTACCAATCCACCTTCTATCTCATCTTTAGTGGCAGTTCTTATCCAATCTTCATACCTTTTACCTTCCTCTTTTAAATATTGTACTGGATTATTCTCTAACATAGATATGATCGACGTATTAGCTTTTAGTTCGCTCTGCACTTGGACTTCTAATTCTTTTCGCGATAATTTTGGGTAATATTCAATCCAGCTTTTTCTGATAGATTCTTCATTTATATCATAAAACGTTTTTTTCAATTCAGACCATTCTCTTATTTCTTTTGATGGTTCTACAGAGTCAGAGGCTATTTGTGGATCCGGTATTTCAATAGGTTGTTCAAATACAACTTTCCTATCTGTATTTGCAAGATTAGTTGGCTTTTCTAATAATACTGTAGATGCTGTTTTAATGGGTTCCTCAGCAATTCTTGCTTTTTTAACACTTGCTGTTTTGAGATCATCTTTTATTCTACCATCAAAAAGATTAATCGTTCGATCTGCATGCTCGGCAATATATACTTCATGGGTCACGAGAATAATGGTATTACCATCATTATGCAGATTATCCAGTATTTTCATGATTTCAACACCGCTTTTTGAATCAAGATTACCTGTAGGTTCATCGGCTAAAAGAATGGAAGGATCATTTACCAGAGCACGGGCAATGGCCACACGCTGGCGCTGGCCTCCGGAAAGTTCGTTAGGTTTATGATGCATTCGATCATTAAGACCCACTGCATTAAGTGCTTTTTCCGCTTTTTCTAATCGTTCACTTCTAGAGATATTGGCATAGATCAAAGGCACTTCTACATTGCGAAGCGCTGTAGCCTTGGGCAATAGATTAAAGGTCTGAAACACAAATCCGATCTTACGATTACGAATAGATGCCAACTGGTTATCATCCATCGCATGGACCAGTTCCCCTTCAAATTCATAGACGCCTTCTGTAGGGGTATCTAGGCAACCGATCATATTCATGAGTGTGGATTTCCCGGAACCTGAAGGACCCATAATCGAAATATATTCGTTATGATTAATTGTTACATCAACGCCATCTAACGCCTTAACTTTTTCATCACCAACTTGGTAGTGACGTTTTATACCTTTTAGTGAAATTAATGGTTTCAATTGATTCCTTTAATCCTCATCTTTCTTTTTAGTATTTACTTGCGCATTATGAGTAAGGTCCTTACTTACAGCTTTATAATTGCCAATTATAATTTCTTCATTCTCTTTTAATCCGTTTAATATCTCGTAGTGGGTTTCACTAGAAACTCCTACAGTCACTGGCCTGATATGAACAAATTGACTGCCACGTTTAAATTTTCTTTTTTTATCATTTTTTACTTCTGAAATCTTTCCTTCTCTAAGTACGCCACTTGGTTTGTCAGCTAATACAAACACTAACTCTTCCAGTTCTTTTTTCTTGAATTCATTTGCTGGACCATCACCCCCATCTGACCAGTCCCTTTTACCTTTCCTATCGAAAAGCTTATTTTCTGAACCGAATTCTCTAACAGTTAAACTTTGAATTGGGATCGCCAATACATTTTTTCTTACATCGGTAATAATATTAGCAGTCGCACTCATACCCGGTCTAATATTTAAGGGGACATTTAACATACGAATTTTTACTTTGAAATTAGTTACTTGCTCTTGGCTTCCAAAATTAGCTGTTTCAGCCATATGGGCAATTTCACTAACTACTCCATAAAATACAGTATCAATGTATGCATCAATTTCAATCTCAGTTGTATCTCCAATTGAAATACTGACAACATCATTCTCATTAACATCAACGATGACCTCCATTTTACTCAGGTCTGCGATTATCATTAATACATCTAAAGAAAACATGCCTCCCATGGCCATTTCACCCGCTTCTTTATTGACTCTGGTAACAATACCATTTTGCGGAGATACCAGACGCGCTTTATCTAATGCGTCTTTTGTCACAAGTAAACTCGCTCGCGCCTGATCAAGCTGGCTCTTGGAAATTTCATAGGCAGCCTGAACTGCTTCTAATTCTTGGTCAGAAGCAAGGCCCTGTTCATATATAAGTTCAACACGTTCTTTATTTGCCTTATCCTGTTTTACTCTTGCAGACGCTGACCGCACAGCAGATAAGGATTGGTCCACACTAGCTTGCAATTGTTTTCTATCAAGTGAAATAAGATGCTGGTTCTTCTTAACATATTCTCCTTCAACAACTGTAATAGAATCTATGATGGCAGAGGATGTTGCACTGATTTTTACTTCTACTTCCGGTTGAATCTTACCACTGGCGTTCACTTTTTGAATAACAGTACGTCGTATAACTTTTTCAGTATCGACATAAATAATATCGGAATCATCCCGAAGTATATTCACCGTTATCATTATAGCAATAATTGCTACAACAAAACTAATAATGATCAATTTTTTCTTCTTTGTAAACTTATTATTTGCCACAATTCGCTCCTGTAATTACTCTAAATCTGAATCCAATGTGCCCAACAAAGCTTTCAAATTAGCTTGTTCAATTAAACTATCATGCTTACTCCTTATCAAAGATGATCGTGCGCTAACAACTGAAACTTGTGCATCAAGCACTTCTAAAATAGTAGCAGAACCCAAACTATAGCGTTGCTGAACCAATTTTAAATCTTCCTCTGCAGAACTTAAAACCGTTTCATTAATGGGGATGACTTCCTGGTAATTATTTAGTCTGTCTAAAATCCCATGTAGTTGTACTGATAGATCTTGAAGTTGAGTCAAATATTCTGATTCCTGTTTTTTCACATTCAACCTGGCCTGCTGGATTCTGGTTGAGAGCGTATTTCCTGTATAGATTGGAATCGATATGGATAAACTGATATTCCTTTGCCAGCTTTCATTCCATTCGCCAGATAAAGTTTCTAAATCTTCAGCATTACCAGAATAATTTGCACTAGCACTTATATTTGGCATGCGAGCACCTTTAGTGATTTTCTCACTGAACTCCGCATTCTTGATTTGGTGCTGCTTTGCTAAAACGCTAGGGTTAAATTTCTGAATTGTCTCAAATCCACTTTCATAATGCGGAATCGATACTAGTGCAGTAGCAACATCTTCCACTTTAAAATCCTTGCCAGATCCAATAATCCCCATAGCATTTTTAAGATTTAGGTACGCATTCTCTAAAGCAGAATTATTATTTACTACTTCTACACGTGCCTGACCAAAACGTACTTCAGCCTTAAGCAAGTCGGTTTTACGTGCTGATCCCAATTCAAATCTTTTCTTTGTTAGAGCCAACTGCTGCTGCGAACTTTTTAAGTTAGATTTAGCTACATCTAAAAGCTGCATAGTTTTTAAATAATTAAAGTAGGATTGATGAACTTCCCTAATGATGTTAATTTTAACCTGTCTATTAAATTGTTCGGCTATTTTATAGCTATTTTTGGACTGCGAGATTGTGTTCCACCAAATACCTCCATCATAAATATTCTGCGATAAAGATATTCCCGTAGATGTACTGGTTAGGCTACTAACATTACCGAGTATAATTTCACCTGTCGCTGGGTTATATATACCTTCTTGATCAGGGAAACCGGACTCACTTGAACTGCCTGAAAACATCAATGAGGGCAAAATGTTGCTATAAGAGCCTTTCACAGTCTGCTGTGCACTTTGTAAATCCAACGCTGATGCTTTTAGCGTCTCTTTATTTGAAAGTGCAATTTGAATACAATCAACAAGAGCCAGAACTTCCGATTTGGCGGACGTAACCAATAGAAATAATGACATTAAGAGTTTTTTGTTCATTTATTTTACGTGAAAAGAGCGCCGATCCCGGCAAATAAGCTCAATTGAAATAACCAATAAATTGATATACCTATAATGAATGGTTTAGCATTTTTATTAAAGAAGACGCCCAGGGCAATACCAATGAGTACAATGCGCCAGATACTAAAAAGATCCAAACCCGCCAATAAATTGTAAATGAATGTACCCTTTTCTCCAATCCCTAATAATCCAAGACCAGTATAAACCTCAATGGACCATTTAGATAACATCAATGGTGTTTTTACGATTGTTTCTAGCACAGTTACAAGGTAGGCATAAGAAATATAGGGTAACAGCTCGGAATATTTAGCTGACTCACCAAAAAAGAATTTTACGATAAGTAGAACAATTAATGTGAAGAAAATAACTCTCAAGGGACCAGCTAAAATATTGGATAACCACATTATTGCTAAAGATAAAGCGCTAGGGTTTTCAAAAGATCTGTATACATTTTCCAGCGATTCTTCCTTTTTTTCATCAGGTATTTGTGAACTATTTTCTATCCATTCTATTGATTGTTCTAACTGTACATCATAATAAAGATCTTTAAGTACCGCTAAACTTATTGCTCCAACAACCATTAGTACCGCCAAGGGCATAGCACAGGTTTGCCAATTATTCTTTTCCTTCAATTCATTAAAAACAATTTCAGGATCCGTAAAAGTGTTTATAAATGATGCGAGTAATTGCATGGGCCCTTTCCCTCGATTAATAAAATAAATTACGAAATATAATCGTCTTTTATTTGATATAAAAAATCGAGCGCTTTTTTATGATCATTATCAATCTTTCCATCTAAGATAGCGTTTTCGATCGCCTTTTTTATTCGGCCAACTATTTTCCCTTCGCGGATAGCACATATTTCCATGATTTCATCACCTCGTACTGGTGATTGAAATGCCCTAAATGCATCTCTTTCCTGCACATTTTTCATTAATTCATCTACACGCTCAAAATTCTGCATATATTTTTTCACTTTTTTGGGATTTTTTGTTGTGATATCTGCTCTACATAGTGTCATCAAATCATCAATATCATCACCAGCTGCAACCATTAACCGCCGTATAGCCGTATCGGTTACTCCTTTTTTAGCCAGTGCAATTGGACGCAAGTGTAATAATGTCATTTTTTTTAAGAAAGCCCCTAAGTTATTTGACAGTTTCATACGATGGATAACCTTATCCAAAATCTTTTCCCCAACAGCGTCGTGTCCATGGAAAGTATATCCCTTTTTCTTGTCAACGCGTCTTGTAGTTGGTTTTGCTATATCATGTACAAGGGCTGCAAATCGAATTTCCATTTTCTCTGTAAGTTTTGCAGCATTATCCACCACTTGCATTGTATGGAAAAAAATATCCTTATGATGCCATTCGGGCGTTTGATCAATACCGTACATCACATCTATTTCTTGAAATATCAATTTCATTAAACCAGTTTCTTGTAAGATAACCAAGCCTGTGGATGGTTTTGGAGATGATAAAATTTTTAAAATTTCTGCCGTGATCCTCTCTTGTGAGACAATCAAAATACGATCCTTCTGGCGAACAATTGAATCATAGCACTTTTTATCTATTTCGAAACCCAATTGTGACGCAAAATATGCCGCGCGCAGCATGCGGAGCGGGTCTTCGCTGAATGTTTCGTCTGGGTCTAGCGGAGTCGTAATTTGCTTAGCTTGTAAATCTATTATACCATTGTAAGGATCATGTAATTCTCCAAATGACTCAGGTAAAATATCTACAGCCATAGCATTAATTGTAAAATCACGACGAACCAAATCCCCTTTTAAATCAGTATAGATCACCTTCGTTGGTTTTCGAGATTTATCATCATAGGATTCAATACGCGCTGCAGCAACATCAATTCCAATTTTCTTATAAGGAATTTTAGCAGTTGAAAATTCTTTAAAAGGTATAATTTTTTTAACTGCTAGCAGCTTCGCCAAGGCTTCAGCGAAATTTATCCCGTCCCCAACCACCATTAAATCAATTTCTTTTGAATTTTTCTGCATGAATATATCACGCACGAAACCACCAACAACATAAACCTGTTGCCCAAGCTCAACCCCAACTTGCCCAGCTAACTTAAGTACCTTTTCTGCTTTGGAATGAGTGGTTATCAATTCTCGAATATTAGTCATCTGAAAAATTACCGATTTCAATATTCAAAATGAACTAGTGCTTCAATATTGCTATTTTGAAATATACTTGCCACTCATTAGGCCTGGTTCTATTTTCTAATATTATGAGGAATTACATATTTAATAGATATATTATTTTATCAGCACTTTTAGTTACATGCATCAATGCTCAGTTCATAAAGGTGGATGTTACCATGGATGATCGCCTTCTGAAAAATGATGACCGACAAGTTCTATTACCTCTAAAGAATGAGATAGAACGATTTTTTATTAATACAACATGGGATGAGGATTGGGATGATCTAGAGATTGAATTGAATTTTCAAATTATTTTCCAAGGTACCGCAACAAAAAATGGAAAGGAGACTTTCCTTGCGCAGGTTCTATTCTCTACAAAAACTGACCAACGGTTTTTTGATAATTCTTTGCAATTTTATTTCAATCCTGGTGGCAGTCTTTATTATGACCCTGTAATGTTCGAACCACTGCCCAGTTTTCTATCTTTTTATGGTAATATGATTCTTGCAGGAGAAATAGATACCTATCAACCAAATGAAGGATCAAAACAATATGAACTGGCTCGATCAATTGCACTGCGCGGTTCGGCAAGTAATTTTTCCATGGGTTGGTCAAAACGTATACGGCTTACGGATGATATGTCAACGAATTATGGTTTGCGTAAAGCGCGGTATGCTTATTATTACGGATTAGAATTATTTGAAGATGGTGAAATAGAAGAATCGATAAAGCAATTCAAAAAAATGATAGTTGGGATTGATGAAGTTTATGATCGTATGCCTCGCGAACACTATACTTTATATTTTCTGAAATCGCACGCAACCGAAATAACACAGATTTTGCAAATACTAAGGCAAACTACAATGATTCAAGACCTTATTGAACTTGATCCTTCTAATAAGGATATTTATTCGAAAGGTTTGAAGGATATATCGCCATAGGTTTTTTTACGAGCTATATAATAATCCAAAACAATACTTCCTTTATAAAAAGCTTTCATTATATCACGGTCAGATAAAACACGAATTCGTTTTATCTTTCTTCGTCTAGAATAAATGATATGCAGGTGCAATAAGATCCAGATATGCGCCTTGACTATACCAAACACATGACGAAAGTCAAATTTAGATATTGCATAAAATATTGCTACCCATTCAAGTGCATACCGCAAAGGTAGAAGGTATAAAGTAGTCAGAAGTTTATAGTTGGTTAATAACATTACAAGAGAATTACGGTGATTAAGCATGAACTTTTTTAATGAGGTCATTGGTAAAGAAACAGCATTTTTATGATAAACTACCGCCTCTGGATGAACAAATACCTTATACCCCATAAGCTGTAGTTTCCAGCAAAGGTCGATTTCTTCCATATGCGCAAAAAAGTTTTCATCAAATTGCCCAGCTTCCATGTAATAATCTTTTCTGACCATAATTGCTGTACCTGAAGCCCAAAAACAACGATCATCATTATCATACTGACCAGAATCAATTTCCTGTTCCAGGAATATTCTGCCACGGGCAAATGGATAACAAAGTACATCCATTTGCCCTCCAGATCCACCGGCATAGTCAAATCGATTTCGTTCATAATAATTTAATATTTTGGGCTGTACAGCTGCACAATCTGGATGGGAATTAATAAATGAAACCAAATTTCGAAGCCAGTACTTATCTTGCACTGTATCATTATTCAAAAATACCACTAGATCACCATCGGCTTGATGTATACCACGATTACAGCCACCGGAATACCCATAATTCTGATCATTTTTTATCAGTTTTATTTGCGGGTGATGATCTTTTATCCAATCTCCACTTCCATCAGTTGAAGCATTATCAACAACAATGATTTCAAAGTTAGGGTAGACTGTTTGCTTTAGAGAATCAAGACATTCTGAAAGAACATCTATTCCGTTCCAATGTGGAATAATGATGGAAACTAGAGAATCCATGGGCAAATGCCCTTCAAAGATTAGGGCGCAATACCTTTTATTTCATTCAGTAGTTTTTTGGCCTGTCGGTCGTTTGGATTACGATCAAGCCAACCTGTAAGAACTGTTTCCGCTTCTGGTTCCATTTCAAGTCTTTGATACGCAATAACTAAATGACTGACAATATTTGAATAATTATTCTGCCATTGTTTCCAGGAATTTGATGATAGGCCAGCTTTCTCTAGACCTCTAGATTGAACAATAGATTCTGCCCTATTATATGAATTGTATAATGTTTCAAAAATATCCTTAGCAATAGCAGGTTCATCTAATTCAACGAGATATGATTGACCATAACCAACTCTGTCTTTTATTGTAATATCATCTCGCAATAACAAATTATGTAATACTTCTCGCAATTTTTCTTCTTGCCCTACACCATAGTACAATCTACCCATTTGGTAATATAATTCTTTTGAAGCCATTCGAATTGTATTTTCAGGTATATTTTCATTCATCTCATCCAGAACAGTCATTACTTTTGTTTTTAGTGAGGAACCATCGTCTTCTTCCTTTTGATCCTTAGATAATTTCTGGTAGTCCATGAAATAATGAACTGCCAATTGCATATAAGCACTCCTGTAATTCTGCAAAAGCCGTATTACTTGCTCATTATAATAAACATTTTCATTCCCAAGATGACGAAAGAGATACCTTGGATCATAAGTTTTAAACCAAACACGGCCTTCATCTTTATTCCATTCTTTACGATTAAACGGTTTAGACCACTCTTCCTGTCCGAATTCAGTTACCAAGTGATTAGACATGTTTTCCGGATTTAAACCCTTTGTCTTATATGGTCGCAGACGATATGATAAACCATCCATTTCCAGATAGGGTTCAAGCCCAAGTCGATTACTAGGAGACACTGTAACAGCAAAATAAATTGGAGAAACCCATTTTGCATCATTGATAATTTGCATGATCATCATATCTTGTATTTTCAATGCTTGTCCTGCATAGGTAGGCTTTACAGTCCAGGTAATTTTTTCCTGTGAATTAACCGGTAAAGTCACTTCCCGCTTTTGCCAAGGTGTTAATCCACGAGTTAGGTCTCTAATTTGTTTATCCGAAAGTTTGATAATTGGTTGAGCCGCAATGGCAGATTCCTGAAGAGGATGCGGAATGTTTCTTATTTCACGTAATTGGCGAATGTACCATGGTGTATTTAACAAACTAAGGTTAGCAACAGTTACATCGGTGCGAATTCCTTCGACCTCCTGTAAATACCACAAAGGAAAAGTGTCATTATCACCATTAGTAAAAAGCACAGCGTTTGGTTCACAGGATTGCAATAAATTATAGCTATAATCCCATGCCACCAGATTACCCGAACGATCATGTTCATGATAGTTGGCTCTGAGCATCATTCCAGGCACAGCAAGTAATTGGAATATGACCAGAAAACTGGTTACGCGAGTGCCAATTTGTTTATTTTTAAAAAATTGTGATACCCAATCACAAATAGCTACAGTACCAATACCAACCCAAATGGAAAATGCAAAAAAACTACCAACATAGGAGTAATCCCTTTCACGAGGCTGTGGATTATCCTGATTAAGATAGAGAATGACTGCAAGTCCAATCATCAAAAATAATGTCAGAACAGAAAAAGCCTCTTCAACATCCTTATTAAAATGGTAAAATATCCCAAGCAAGCCTAATAGAAACGCTAGTGGTAGTCCATAATGAAACCAGTAGACACCATCTTGCGGGGAAGGATGTGCCGGTGAATTAGCACCAAAGGCAGTAACACCAGGCTCACCAGTAGGTCCACGTCCTGCAAATTGCCAAAGAAAATACCGCCAATACATTTTTTTCACTTGATAGCCCCAGAAAAATTCCCACTGAGTTCCGAAGTTATGAAACATATATTTACGATTTTGTCGACTTGAAAATTCCCTTGAAACAATTCGGCCTTTTTGATCACGTTTTACATTTTCTGGATTGCCAACAATTTCCGCTTTATGCGTTGGAGTTCCGACCTTGTTTTTTATATACTTTCTGGGTAGTTGACCTATTGCACCATATTGCTCTCGCTCCAAGTAAGAAATGGCACGAGTAATGGTTTCTGGATCATTCTCATCAATCCTAGGGTCTTGCCCAGAACGAATAAATATTGTCGCATAACTTGAGTAACCAACCAAAATGAGAATGATTGAGCTGAACATCAATGATAAAAGGCGTTGTTTATTATTTATCGCCCAAATAGTTACTACAAATGTAAGAACAATGATAGCAGTTACACCGCCCAAGCCAAGTACCTTAGCTATTTTTGGCAATCCTTTAATAATACCATTATGGATCACCAAAAATACCACACCAGTCATTACCATAGTAAAAAAGAAAGTTTTCCATTCGAATTTTAATTTTCTGAAATATATAATAAGAGCTATAAATGGAAGCGTTAACAAGTTTAATATGTGCACGCCAGTAGCTAATCCAAACATGTAAGCAATAATTAATATATAGCGCTCGCTACCAGGATCATCGGCACGTTCAGACCATAATAATATTAACCAAACAACTATCGCAGTAAAAAAAGTGCTCATGGCGTATACCTCTGCTTCAACAGCATTGAACCAGTGGCTATCAGTAAACGCAAATGTCAAGGAACCAACCAATGCACTTCCGAAGGCAACAATAATATCATTGTTTTCTCTGATCTTACCACGCCAGTGCAAAATTATTTTGACAATGATTAAATACAACAACATGCAAGCTAAAGCACTAACAATAGGTGACATAATATTGACTCTAAAAGCTATATCCGGATTGGTCGGTAACATGGAAAATATTCGACCCAGGATTAAGTACAGAGGACTACCTGGTGGATGGGGCACGCCCAAAATATAGGAAGTGGCAATGAACTCACCGCAATCCCAATAGGAAACTGTTGGTGCCATAGTCAAATAATATACAATGAATGAAACGGCCAACACGAGTGCTGCAAAAGTTTTATTTAGGCGAATATGATCAGGATGATTCAATCTTTTTTAACCTCTGTCTTATCTATTCTTTCATCTTCCGCCTTACCATTTGTATTATTTTTTTCAGGTTTTAAATCACTTTCATCCTTTGATTTTTCCTCACCAGATTGAGAACTATTAGATTCTTCTGGGTTATTTTTCTCTTCTACAAAATTCATTTTTAATTCACGAATAATATTACTCAAATATTGTTCTTCCTCTTCAGACAAATTACCAGTCATACGCTTGAAAAGCATATCTAGCATATCAATTTGGACTGAAGCCTGATCAATATTTTTTTCCAGCTTGTCATTCATAGGGTTTTTTACCTTACCAAGATAAACCCAAGCACTATGTACCAGAGAAGAGATCAGTTGATCAAACAATTGTTGTTCTGTTAATTTACTTTCTAGAGCCATAATATTTTTAACTAACGAAATAATTTGAATGATGTTTCAAACTTATAAAGTCAGCGAATTTATAGTTATTGGCGCAAAAGATGAATGATTGATTCTATTTCATTATATAAATTAACGAACTGCACTTTTTCCTGTTAAACATTGCTGATAACCAAGAATTAAATCCATTTAATACACCTGAAAAAAAAGATTTTCCCATATGCTTGGCACTTAATATTGATACATAAAATGAATCGAAGTTCATTCTATGCATTGATTGTATCGAAAAGTCGCACAAAGAAGCGATCTTTTCCATGGATTCTATTGTAAAGTGGTACAGATGCCGAGGCGTATCATAGGCGGCCCAACTAGACCCATATCTTTTCGCATCAGTTGAATTATAATTAGGTAATGCCACAACTAATACACCATCTGAATTTAAGTGTGTCCGAATCTTATCAAGATAAACCCATGGCTCATGAATATGTTCTAGGCTATGCCAACATGTTATAACATCGTATTTTTCATCAGAGTTCAACCAATCAAGTGGACTTTTTACATCTAGATTAAAACTATTGCTGACTAATTCCCTTGCTTTCTCTGAAGCATCGACACCTTGAACATTCCAGCCGGTTTTCTTCATTGCATTTAAGAAATGTCCTGTACCACATCCAATATCAAGTAATTTTCCATTTATATTAACTGAATACTTTTCTATCAATTTTCTCTTTTTATCTAACATGTATGAACGCACAAATTTATAAATTAAGTCAAATAATCCTTTTGATTCGTCAGAGTGAGATATATAGTCTTTGGAATTATAGTAATCGCCAATTATATCGGCACTAGGGAAGGGACTGGTGATTCGCAGTGTACAAGTTAAACATTCAACTATATCAAATTTTTCTCCACTTATCAAATAATCTTTAGTTGAAAAAATCTTTTTCAGTTCATCTTTACAAAGAGGACAATGAGTCTGTTTATTCATCAGGTAATATTCACTGTATCTAAATATTGAGCATATTCTTTTAATAATCTCTCTTTCATTAAAAAATGTTTTTTCAATAATGGATCCATTTTTACGATTTTCTTTGCAGCTTCACGTGCCTTTCTGATAATGGGGCCATCGTTAACTATATCTGCAATTTTATGCCTGAAGAAACCACTTTGTTCAGTGCTAAAAAATTTTCCAGGACCACGCATTTTCAAATCTTCATCAGCAATGATAAATCCATCATTGGTATTTTCCATAATAGTCAGTCGTCTACGGGACATAGGTGTAACATTCCTTTCAACTAAGATACAATAACTCTTGTTACTTCCTCGACCAACCCGCCCGCGAAGTTGATGGAGCTGTGTTAGTCCAAAACGTTCTGCATGTTCAATAAGCATTACAGATGCATTAGGAACATCAATCCCAACCTCAATTACTGTAGTAGCAACCAAAATATTAATTTCATTTTTTGCAAAGTTCTCCATGATTCCATCTTTATCATCTTTTTTTATGCGGCCGTGGATAAGCCCTATATTTAAACCGCTAAATTGTTTTTCCAAATATTCAAACCCCTCAGTAGCCGCCGCAAGATCAGATTTTTCAGTCTCTTCAACCAAAGGATACACAACCATACATTGCCGACCTGCAGCTATCTCATTAATGATAAACTTATATACGTTTAGCATACGATTTTTATCAACCACTTTAGTGGTGACAGCTAAACGATCTTTTGGCATTTCATCAATAATAGATAAATCCATATCACCATGATAAGTAATGGCCATAGTTCTTGGAATAGGTGTAGCAGTCATGGCCAGTAAATGGGGATGAAAACCTTTCTCGAGTAAATTTCCGCGTTGAACTACACCGAAACGGTGTTGTTCATCTACAACTACAAAACCTAATTTATTAAACTTAACATCTTTTTGGATCAATGCATGTGTTCCAATTACTACATTGATCATTCCATTTTCAATTGCTGATAATATTTTTTTTCTGTCAGCCGGTTTTTGTTTACCAACTAACAAAGCACAATTTATATGTACTTTATTTAATTGTTTTGTAAATGATTTATAATGCTGTTGCGCTAATATTTCTGTGGGTGCCATTATTGCCACCTGAACATCATTGGCGACAGCAGTTACAGCAGCAATTATGGCAACAATTGTTTTCCCTGATCCAACATCGCCTTGAAGAAGGCGGTTCATTGGATTATGCTTAGCCATATCATTCTTTATTTCCTTGATGACCTTTTTTTGTGCGGCAGTTAATTCGAATTCTAGTTCATCAATGATGATATCTAATTGTGGACCAGATTTAGTGAGAGATTTTGTACCGATTTTCTCAAAAGATGATTTGCGTAAAAACATCAATAATTGTAGAAAAAAATGCTCATCAAACTTTAGTCTTTTAACGGA
>CAYYXU010000024.1:0-20163 GCA_964475645.1 uncultured bacterium
AGAATATGAGTTCGCATTATAAAAGATGGTGATATTATGACAGAACATGTTGCAGCGGACAATCTCATCATTTGGGAATTTGATTTTGCTATGACCACATTTTTTGAAGTTGACACTGATCTTATCGCGCCATTATTACCAAAACAGATTAGTCCAATGGAAATAGTGCCCGGTGTTTCATTATTGAATATTACCGCCTTTAATTTTCCAGAAGGTGGACTTGGTCACCTCCCCAATTTTCAGGAATTAATTGCATCTATTGTAGTTGCGCCTGACTTATCCCGAGGAGTTCCTAAATTCGCAATGTATGTCTTTTCCTTAGGCAGTACCTGCCAGGAACATCTGGATCACAGTGCCGATTATTATAAATTGCCATCCTATAAAAAGCTTGAATTTGGAAAAATAAACCGTTTAGATAATGTGATTGAATTCGGAGATAAAGACGGGTCAATACTAACTATGAATAACTGCGGAACTAATATTGGAGATTTCCTTGGACATGAACGGTATTTCCAAGCCTTTACATCACAAGATGATGAATTATTTATCGCTGATTTGTACTTAAAAGCAGAATTGTTTGAACACCAAGATCAAGGAGACGCCGGTATTATAAATAATCACCCTTTTTTAAAAGGCCTTGAGTTATTTGAAGAGGAAAGAGTTCCTTATCTACAGATGCTTCTTGAACCAAGCACTAGAGGAAAACAGTTTTATTATAAACCAGAGAAATACGGTTAAACAGTCGTAGCTTATACTTAATTCATTGCAAGTAGTTTTCAAATAATTGGAAACCAGCTCTATCCAGTCCTCAGCAACAAACAGCCCAAAAATTATAGCGTGTATAGTGAATCCAGCCGGAAGGGATGGAGAATCACTGAAACTCTGGGAATCCGCTAAGCCGAAACTAGAAGAAGCTGGGTTCCAAACAGAAGTTCATCTCACGGAAAGAGTGGGACATGCTTCAGAAATCGCTTTTTCTCTTAAAGATCGCGAGGACCTCGATCTTGTTGTGGCTAATGGTGGTGATGGCACAGTACATGAAGTAGCATCTGGATTAAGAGGCAGTAAAATGCCGTTAGCAATTATTCCTGCAGGAACTGGAAATGATGTTGCTAGAGTACATGGATATATCTCAGATGATTTAGATAATATCATTGACATTATTATTAATGGAGTGGATAGAAATATTGGAGCTTTACGTATAGAAGCTGAACCAATGCCTAAAGAAGAAAATTATCCTTCCCCTACTGCTGATTCAAAGTGGAATGGTACAGCGAAAGAAAATAATAGAATTGTCCGTTGGATTTTTCATGAAACAGATTCAGGAATAACTTCTTTAGTATCTAGAGCGAAACTTAAAAGAGGAAAATGGATAAAAGGCAATCTTAAATATACTTACTTAGGAATTACCGAAATTCTTAAATGGAGAAAACGGAATGCTTGGGTTAAAATTGACAATGATAATCCTGTCATAATTAATTTCTCACTTTTTGTTTTTACATTATCTGAATATTTTGGAGGTGGTTACTGGGTAGCCCCAGGGGCTTCACCAATAAAAGACCATGCTTATTTATGTAAGGCGTGGAATCTTACTAGATTGCAAATGTTATTATTAATGGGGCCTTTGAGAAAGGGAAAGCATGTTGGTAAATGGGGAATAACTCTAGATAAATGTAGAACACTTGAAATAAAATCTGTTAATCAAAATAATGAACCGGTTGATGTTGCACATGATCCTTCTTTGCCAATAAATGTTGATGGAGAACCGTGCTTACAAACTCCAGCAAGAATTGAATTTCATCCTAAGCAGCTCTGGTTAAGAGGCTCAAAGGATGTGTCATGGGATGTTTCTTAATCTGCTATTTTTTTAGGTGGTCTTAATTGTCCTTCAGATGCAGCAATAGTTACTGCAATAGTGGCGTCGCCAGTCACATTAACTACAGTACGCAACATATCCAGAATACGATCGACACCTAGTATCAATGCAATCCCCGTACTAGGAACACCTATTGCTTCCAAAATTATCACTAGCATAATAATTCCAGCACCTGGTACAGCCGCAGTTCCAATAGAAGCAAGGACTGCTGTTAGAACTATGGTTAACTGATCACCAATATCCAGGCCTAAGCCCAAAGCCTGGGAAATAAATACTGCTGCTACAGCTTGATACAATGCAGTCCCATCCATGTTGATCGTTGCGCCAAGAGGCAGTACAAAGGATGATACTTCCTCACTCACACCTAGTTCATCCTCACAGCGTTCCATTGTAACTGGGAGCGTTGCGCCACTAGAACTGGTAGAAAATGCCAAAAGCTGGGCCGGACCAATACCGGTGTAAAACGTTTTTAATGGCATTTTGGAATATGATTTAAGAATTGCAGCATATGTTATGGCCATATGGATACCGAGACCAATTATTACTGCTATCATGTAATAGCCCAAAGCACCCAATAGTTCGGCAACTTGACCTGGATCCTCACCCGCTACTTTATTTATCGTTTGCGCAATAAGAGCAAAAACGCCAATTGGTGCCATCAGCATAATAATATCGACAAGTTTAATAATAACATCGTTCAAACCTTCAAAAACATCCAGAACCGGTTTGGCCTTCTTTTTTGGAATTTGAATTAGTCCAATACCAATAAGAAGCGCAATAAATACGACTTGCAGCATATTACGATTGCTAGATGCTGATTGAAAAAAGTTGCTTGGAACCATATCAACAATAGGCTGTAATGGTCCCCTTTGTTTTACTTCTTGTGCCGAACCTGCTCGAGATGATGCATCCGCTTTATATGTCTCTTGTAACTTAATTTGCATATCATCCGGTACGTTTTTCCCAGGCTGTAAAATGTTAACGATAACCAACCCAATTGTTACGGCGATTATTGTTGTTGCCACGTAAACAGTGATTGTTTTTCCACCAATTCGTGATAGTTTTCTCAAGTCGGACAATGAAGCCACACCAGTTATCAATGATGTTAAGACCAGTGGTACCGCAATCAATTTTAACAGACTAATAAATATCGTACCGAATGGTGCTACCCAAGCTGTTGTGAATTCACTCCATCCAATAATTGCGCTTGCAATACCAAATGCTAGGCCGAGGATCATTCCAATGATGATCTGCCAATGTAATTGCATTTTAAACATTTTAGAAATTACCTCCTCATTTCGGATTAAATAGAATGTGTACTATTTTGAATCATCAGATTTGATATCTTTATACTTATTGAAGTAAGCGTCTCCAGTACGGGTAATAAAGCCAACAATCTTCCCTGTTTTTTTATCCAGTTTATCATTTTCATCTACACGTTTAATTGCTGTATGAATCATGGTATCAAACAGATCTTGGACATGAGCAAATAGTTCACCGATGCGAGTGGAAAGGGGTTTATTCATTTATAAACGATAGGGCTGTTTTGATATCGGAAGTTGGTTGGTTACAGGCAAAGTTTTTACATACATATGCTGTTGGTTTCCCATTAATACTGTTTTGTGTACTGGTCCAATTTGCCAATTTCTCTAATCTATTTTCACTAACTGATGTATCTTTGAATAACAGCACTTTATGAGGCGCATAGCTAGTACGAATTGTTTGTATAAATTTTATTGTATTTCTATTTCTACTGTCACCAACAATTACAATTTCTTTCGAATTCTGTGTATCAAACATGAAACCAGTAAGCATCAGGGTATAACCTGTTGGCATCCGATTTACATCTTCTGAAAAAGCGCGCATAGTTTTTTCTGCCAGTTCCGCCCATTTGGTATTGCCAGTTATGCGGGTAAGCTTTACCATATTCATGACAGCTACGGAATTCCCAGATGGAATCGCACCATCATAGGCAGTTTTTGATCGTACAATCAATTTTTCTGATTGATCAGACCCCAGGAAAAATCCACCGTTTTTATCATCCCAGAAATCCTCTACCATAATATTCATCAGATCTAAGGCTTGCGAGAGATATTTTGTTAAAAAAGTTGCTTCATATAGTTCCAGTAAACCCCAGGCCATAAATGCATAATCATCAAGATGAGCGTCAAGGGCGGCTACACCATTACGATAGCGTTTTAATAAGCGTTCTCCTTTTGAAATAGAATCTAGTACAAATTTGGCAGCCTTTTCAGCAGCATCCAGGTATCCAGGTTCATTTAGTACAATGGCTGCTTTCGCAAGTGCTGCGATCATTAATCCATTCCAATCAGTAAGTATTTTATCATCTTTTAAAGGATGGATTCTTTTTTCACGAATATTGAATAACTTTTCTCTAGCAGAATCCAAGTCGCTGTTTCCATTGGAATTATAATTTTTTAAGTGAGGAATATTCAGTCTGGTTTGCTTACCGCTTGATTCATCTTTATAATTTCCTGGTGTTGTAATTGAAAAAATATCATTGAATTCTTTACCGTAATTTTCCCCTAATACATCTTTAATCTCTTGTTCGGTCCAGATATAAAATTTTCCTTCTTCCCCTTCACTATCAGCGTCTTCAGCAGAAAAGAACCCACCTTCTGAAGCAGTCATATCGCGAAGAACATAGGTGAATATTTCGTTAGCTGTTTGCGCGAATATATCCTCTCCAGTAATATGATATGCTTCTGTATAAGCCATAGCTATCATGGCTTGGTCATAAAGCATCTTTTCAAAATGGGGTACGAGCCAATGACGATCTGTGGAATAACGATGGAATCCAAATCCAATATGGTCATAAATACCGCCAAGCCGCATTTTCTTTAAGGTTTTTGTGGCCATTTCAAGGGCGATTTTGTTATCAAAACTGTGGTGGTAACGCATGAGAAATATCAAATTATGGGGCGATGGGAACTTTGGTGCATTGAAAAATCCCCCATATTCTTCATCAAAACCATTACGAAACTGATCATAGGCCCCGTTGATCAATTCCGTTGAAAAGTCGTTACCAGCTGGTTTTGAGTTAAGCTGATCAAGGTAGTTTTTGACCTGACCAACAGAAGTCATTATATCTTGCCGTTTTGAAGTCCAGGCATCAGTAATCATTGGTAAAATTTGGAACAGTCCTGACCTACCACCGCGTTTGTCTTTTGGAAAATAGGTACCAGCAAAAAATGGTTCTTTTGCAGGTGTCATTACGATTGTCAGAGGCCATCCACCACCACCGGTCATAGCCTGACAAACAGTCATGTATACATGATCTATCTCAGGCAGTTCTTCACGGTCTACTTTGATCGAAATGAAGCCCTCATTTAATAATTTTGCTACGCTATCATCTTCAAATGATTCGTGTTCCATCACATGGCACCAATGACAAGTAGAATAACCAATTGAAAGAAAAATAGGGCGATCCAATTCCTTCGCTTTTTTAAATGCTTCCTCACCCCATGGATACCAATCAACTGGATTATTAGCATGTTGCAGGAGATAAGGACTTTGTTCGTCCGATAGGCGATTCATTTTTGGTCCTTTGTTTTTATCATAATGACTATTTGCTTTTGTTTTTGATGTACAGCCCGAAAAAACAAGAAGGATGAGCAATAAACCTATTTGTTGGTATCGTACCATAGCCGAACTTGGAATTTGAGCATGTACCCTGTAATTTCAAAACTTAACCGTTTATGATATGCTGGAAGCCATAATCTATAAATGATAAATACATAATTTATCTGGGTGTACTCTTATGTTTACCTTTTTACGTTGATCACTATTATTATAGTAAAATCACGTAAAATTAATACACAATCAGATTTTGCGCTAACTGGCAGATTGATCACATCATGGGTCTAGGTTTGAACAATGCCTGCTATTTGCATCAGAACTGGATCCATATTAAGAAATGCTTAGAAGTACAAATATATACTGTTACTAATCCTCATCATTGAAAAACTGTTCCCAGGTTTCCCTGGTGGGTGCGGATGTGAGCAGGCTACCCACGATCAGTGCCAGGACCGACAGGCCCGCTGCAGGATAGGTGAGTTCCTGTAAAAAAGGATGCATATTCGTAAATCCATTCCAGTTAGGAAGTACGTATGTCCAAATCAGCGTTACGGATGTTCCGGTGATAATAGAAGCTAGCGCTCCAGCAGCAGTAGCCCTTTTCCAGAGGAATGCTGCCAGCAGCGCCGGTGTAATAGAGGTGCCGTATATGTTGTATGCGGTAAAAGCTGCATTTAGCACTGTTTTAAACTGACTGACTAGTAGAAAGGCAATAATACCCAGTACCAAGACCAGGCCTCGGCTAATCAACAGTACCTGTTTTTCATCTGCGCCCGGATGGATGTAACGCTGGTAAACATCCCGGGTCAGGTTTGTGGCTGGGATCAGCAAAAAGGAATCAGCGGTGGATACAATAATTGCCATCATAGTGGATACTAGAAGCAATCCCAAAACGATGGGCAGACCCGCAAAACGGGCAATGGCCGGGATCACCGATTCACTACCTGCTTGCCGGGCTTCCAGCAAGGCACCTTCAGTGGGATTTACAAGCGTACTCTGGGCATCAGCGACCAGGTCAGGAATAAGTCCTTTGGCAGTAGCAACAGCGCCGGTAAGTCCCAGCATGGATATTGCAGATTCCAGTACGATGACGCCAATGATCCAGAAAAAAACAGCCTTCTTTGCCGAACCCCCGTCTCTGGCGCTGAAAATACGCTGGTACATGTTGCCATCGCCCATAAGCAACAGCATGGTTGGTACGAAGAAACTGATGGCAATTATAGGCCCGGAAATATCTCCTGTGCGTTCCGCTGCCCAGTTACCGAACAGCTGCCATTTCCCAGCAGATTCAGCCACCGCTGCTATCTCGCCCAGTCCACCTACACGAAAAATGAGAAATAAAAGAGCTCCCAAGATACCTATAGTCATGAGCACACCGTTTACAACGTCGGTATAGACAACAGAGAACATTCCTGCAAGCACTGTATAGGATATGGCAAAGACAGCGGTGATAATAATACCTGCTTCCAGGCTGATCATGCCATCAGATACCATGGACAGCACCTTGCCTCCGCCGCGAAACTGGTAGGATACAATGGTGGTATAGGCAATAACGGTGGTGATCGTGGCTAGCACTGCCGCCGCCCGCCCATAGCGGGCTTCGAATATGTCCGGAACAGTGACCTTACCAAAATTGCGGATTCTGCGGGTAATAAAATAGATCAGGGCAATTCCCAACCAGGCGCCGCCGCTGGACCACAACCCCGCCAGGCCATTGCGATAGCCAAGCCCGGCTCCGCTGAAGAGGGATCCGCTGCCCATCCATGTCGCAAGAAGGGTTCCCACTAGGATATACCAAGGTAGAGTCCGTCCTGCTACCATGAAATCTGTGCTGGTTTTTACAGAGCGAATCTTGTAGAACCCAACAGCCACTAGGGCTAGCAGGTAAATCATGATACCGGATATATAGATCATTAGTAAAGAACTTATAAGGATATCCAGCAATGGTTAAAGAAATATTGTTGCTATTTTAAAGAGCGTTAAATAGCTAAACCAGGTAAGTAAACAAACCTATTTTATTCTCATAATTCAACCGTTAGATTCAATTAATGGAGGATCAAGAATAAAGTATTACTAAAAATATTTATCATTATTATCTGGTTGACCTTTATTTATAAAGGTTTGCTGGCAACAGCCGAATTTAGTTGTACAAGAATACTAGTCAATTTGAAATAACATAGAGATGAAAATGGATAATTATTTAGATAAAATCAGTCAATTAGTTGAGGGTGATATTATCCCTCTTGAACATGACTTTTTAATGAATGGTTTTGGCCATGTTTTACCTCAATTAAATGAATGCCGGAAAAAAGTTAAGGAACAAGGGCTTTGGACGCCCTACTTGTCAGATCAGTATGGCGGAATGGGCCTCACATTGGTAGAATTTGCAGCGGTGAGTGAATTACTAGGAAAAACGCCTTTAGGACATTATTGCTTTAATTCTCAGGCGCCTGATATCGGTAATATTGAATTATTGAAGGACCATGCCAGCGATCAGTTAAAATCTGAATTTTTGGACCCTTTAATTTCTGGTGAGATTCGAAGTTGTTTTGGTATGACTGAACCGCAGCGTCCTGGGTCTAACCCGACTTGGATGGATACACGGGCTGTTAGAGATGGGGATGATTATGTAATTAATGGAAACAAGTGGTTCACTAGCGCAGCTGATGGTGCCAGTATTTGTGTGGTGATGGCGGTGACTGATCCCGATGCAGAAAATAAATATGAGCAAGCCAGTATGTTTGTTGTACCAGTAGATAATCCTGGATTTGAAGTTGTACGTAACATACCGGTAATGGGCGATGTTGGTGAAGGTTATATGAGCCACGGAGAGACTAGGCTAACAGATTGCCGAATTTCAGCTTCAAATATTATCGGAAAGGAGGGAGAAGGGTTTATTTTGGCTCAGGAAAGATTGGGTCCTGGCAGAATTCATCATTGTATGCGCTGGATCGGTATTTGTGAACGGGCTGTAGCATTAATGTGCGCACGGGCATCTAGTAGGGAACTCAGCCCCAATAAATTTTTAAGTGAAAAACAGACAATTCAAAATTGGATTTCTGAATCCGCTGCAAAAATATATGGCGCTAGATTAATGGTTTTAGATTGTGCAAAAAAAATTGAAGCACACCAGACCAAGGGTGCGCGTAAAGAAATATCCATGATCAAGTTTCATGTTGCTGATATACTTATGAACGTACTGGATAAAGCAATACAAGCCCATGGTGCACTTGGTATGACAGAACATACACCACTATCATTCTGGTATCGTCATGAACGTGGATCACGGATCTATGATGGTGCGGATGAAGTGCATAAAAGTCTTGTGGCTAAAAGCATTCTCAAAGATTACCTTGACTGATTCTGACACTATTCCTGTAAGACCTGACGAAGCATTTGATAAATCCCGCCTCGAAGCATACTTAAAAGGGCAACTGGATGGTAGTGATAATTCACTTGCTGTCCGGCAATTTGGTGGTGGCAAAGCAAATTTGACCTATCTCCTGGATTATGGTGAACGCGAATACGTTTTGCGCAGACCACCCTTGGGACCAGTGGCACCAACAGCCCATGATATGGCCAGAGAGCACAAAGTTCTTTCAGTCTTGCATGAAGATTTTCCTTATGCGCCCCAAGCAGTGCATTTTTGCGATAACCATGAAATTATTGGTGCGCCATTTTTTATAATGGATCGCAAAGTAGGGGTTGTAATTCGCACAACATTACCTGAGAATTTTAACCAAATGACAAATGGGCCAGAATTAATCAGTGCACAATTGATCAATGTTCTGGCAGAATTTCATCAGGTTGATTATTCTGCGTTGGGCCTGGATGATCTGGGTAAACCAGAAGGATTTTTACAGCGCCAAGTGAAGGGTTGGAAAAAACGCTGGGATAAGGCAAAACATGAAGACCTGCCTGCAGTGGAAAATATTTATAATTGGCTGAGTGAAAATATCCCTGAAACAAAAAACTATAGTATTATTCACAATGATTATAAACTAGATAATGTAATGTACAATACGAATGATCCCGGTAAACTGGTCGCTGTATTTGATTGGGATATGTGTACCTTAGGTGACCCACTGTGTGACTTGGGATCTTTATTAAGCTATTGGTGTACTACTTCTGATCCAGTATTTTTTCAAAAAGCTGCATCCATGCCTATTGATGATCGTTTTTATTCTAGAGAACAGTTAGTCTTGCAATACTCTAAAATGACCGGTTTTGATATTTCTAATATCCGATTTTATCATGTACTGGGTCTTTACCGATTGATTGGTATCGCTGCCCAGATCTACATACGTTTTCTTCGTGGACAAACTCAAGATAAGCGATTTGCCATTTTCGGGGATATGATAAACTTGGTTTCTGACTATGGATTGGAACTTATTGCGGACGCTTGATTCTGGCTAAGCCAGGATAGATCAAACTGCCAAGGTATAATACACCGTTTTCTTCCTCAACGCTCGTTATAGGGGAATATGATTCAAGATCTGGATCCTGCAGGTTATGGATCACATTACCATTTTCATCGATACCAAGTACAAATCCATGTCTGACCGGTGCGGGTTGCATGAATAGTGGTAGCCGGAAAACTATTTTCCGTAAAAATGGTTTCGGTGATAATGCATCAGCAGCAGCATTACGAGGGGTGAATATCGCTATCCAGAATATGCCGTTACTACCTGTTGATATGCCATCGGGGAAGCCTGGCGTATTTGTAAATATCTTTTCTCTCGTGCCAGCCTTAGGGCCCTGTAACCAATATTTGCTTACTGAATAATCATATGTTTCATTAAATAAAAGAAACTGGCCATCCGGACTAACAGCAACACCATTGGCAAAGTATAGCCCATCAATTAAAAGTGTTAATTTTTTTGAACTAGGATCATATCTGATAATCTTTCCATGAGGACGGTGTTCCCATAGATCTGATCTATAATCGTGTACCCCAAACTTTTCTGATGCATCGGAAAAATAGACCATATTATCAGGACCAACATCGACATCATCAGTAAATTTTAATGGTATTCCTTCGATTTCAGTGGCAAGTATTTTGATGGCACCATTTTTATCAACAGATAACAGCCCTTTTACTGCATCAGCTATGATCAAATTTCCTTCGTTATCAAAATCAAGCCCCAGGGGACGTCCCTTAGTATTTGCAAATACACCTAGATTTTCACCATTTGGTGAGAACCGAATTATTCTGCCATCTAGAAATCCACCATAAATTCTACCTTCATTATCCACATCAACATCTTCGGGCCCATTTGCTTCATTTGTATGTATAATATTCACCGCAGCTAAATAATTATTTATTGCGTATTTTCCTTCCAACGCTGGCGCAAGTGGGGGATCCCATGCAACTGGATCAATCGATACAGGCCAAGCGATCAAATAAATTACCATTAAGAAAATCAAACCAAGGACATAACGAATAATCTTCATGACGTTACCATTATTAATTATTGGAATATTCAATTCCAGAAAATCCTGGAAGTGAATCTAAAATATTGGGTCCCATTAGTTTTGACGGTGTGTAGTAACCGCCTGGAATTTCTTTTTCCAAAAGATATTTTGCGACTGCCATGGCCCCAAAGCCGGTCACGTCGTAACCATTTGCTACTTGAAACTTCCCGGAGTATAATTGTTCAGAATCATTTTTGACCTCAGCCCAGACCCACATTTTGGATTGGGCTCTTTTTTCATCACTGTCACCGCCATTAACAATTTTCTTATCCAGTTTATTCTTAATAAAATTTTGTACGATTCGAAGTTTCATAAAAAACAGCCATTTTCTTTGCTTTTTAATCTTATTAATACCCTTTTGTGAGCGGGGTGTGTACACGGTGATGTTTGGGATGCCAGTTGAATAATAGGCTGTTGCTACATCGCCCCAGGGAATACTCATTGCCATCTTTGGTCCCTGTCCATAATCGATTTCTTTAACAGCGTGGGCCAAGGGAACATGCTCAATAATACCATTACTTCTTATTCTTCCGCCATTGGCCAATCCTTCGATGGACGTCTTGGCTGTGCCAATGCTGGGTCGGCCATTTTCACTAAAAAAGCAGATATTTAGCTCGGTAGCATCGGGTAGTTTTTCTTTTAGCAGATATGATAAACAATCTGTCGGTATAACGTCGAATCCAGTGCCAGGACAAAGAATTATCCCTGCTTTTTCCGCATCCTTACTTTTGCTTTCCGCATACACGAACACATCAATTTCGCCAGTTATATCAATATAATGTGTCTTGGAACTGAGGCAGCTTTCAATCAATGGCTTTGCAGTCTGAGAATACGGACCTGCAGCGTTAATTAAAACGGTTACATCAGCTAAATTTTCTCCAATTACATCTTTATCATCAAGCGCAAAGACGGAATGGTCAAACCCGTGTTTATCAGCTAGTGCACTAATTTTTACCTGGTTCCTTCCAGCTAGGACAGGTTTAATCCCGGCACCGATCAGCTCTTTGATAATAAGCCGCGCTGTATAGCCATTGGCACCGTAAAGCATTAATTTGTCAGACATTATTACCTCGGTGTTATTCTTTTGGAATCCTGTAATTTAATGTCAACAAAAATGTAATGTGACTTTATAATACTCTGTTTCTGGTAATAATAATAGGTTATCGCTATGACCATCAAAAAGTGAAGCCATAAATATTATTTATCTGATAGAAAAAACAGTGTTAGAAGTAAATTTCTTGATCAATTATAGCACTATTATTTTTATATCAAATAACATCAATGAAAATTAGGCGTATATTAATTTTTTTATTCCTTTTAGTTGGGTCGATCAACCAAGCTCAGGATGATCCAATAAAGGATTCGAATAATCCATTGTATACCCTGCCGGATAATATGCCCCTACAGACAAAACTCCTCTGGGCAGAAAATGGATTACTAAGAAAAACAAATTTGTTCCAGGTGGATCGACCTCGGGAACTTGAATTGCGCACAAAAATGCTGCAGCTCCACCAGAAGCTAGCCCTGGGTACCTTAGGGTTGATGTTAGCCCAGGGATATCTTGGTTTCCAGTTACAGGATGCCACAACAAATTACATGGAATTAAGTGATTATCATGGTGCCTTGGGTAAGCTTGCTTTTGGGTCCTACCTTACTTCAGCGATATTAAGTTATACTGCCCCCCCAGCATTGCACTACAACCGAAAAATTGATTCAATTAGGATCCATCGTTGGTTGTCAATCGTTCATTTTGCAGGGATGATTGCACTTCCATCCTTAGGTAAAATGGTTTCGAATCCAGGGAATTATAACCTTACCTACGATGAAGCACTTACGGTACACCGCGGTGTAGCAATCACAACAATCAGTTCGATGACTTTGTCAGCATTAATAATATTCTTACCATTTTGATATGACTGTAAAATTTTCTTGTCTTTATCTATTTCCCTTCCTGCTTTTTGGGCAGACCTTTGAAGTAAGTAAGAGCAGTAAAATTACCTATTACGGTTCCCATTTTACTAGTGACTGGCAGGGGCATTCTTCAGGTTTGAGAGGCACAATTGTATATGATGCGGTTAACCAAACAACAAATAGTTGTTCGCTGCGAGTTGATCTGGCAACATTTGATAGTGGAAATTCAAACCGAGATTCAAACATGCTAACCTACCTGGACGTATTTCAATACCCAGATGTAATGTTTGTTTCAAATGAGATTTTCGTCGAAGGGATAAATGTATCCATTAAGGGAAAACTTACATTTCATGGTATAACGAAAGATATAAATCTCACGGCTGATATATCATTCAATGATGGATTTAATGCGGAAGGTTCATTTATTATTCTACTATCTGAATATGAGGTTGAAAGACCAGTATTACTTTTTAAAAAAATTGCAGATGAAATGAAATTGAAATTTCATATTGTTGCAAAATGAATTTTACCTCAATAGAATAAAATTTAACTGGTTCAATCTTCATCACTGCACTACGTAGTTGAACACGCCCTTGCCATTGGTCGTGGACATTTTCCTATTGGTTAATTGAATATACGGTCAGTGAATTAAAAGAAAATTTTATAATACAACGATGTAGGTATCCATCGTGTCGCATATAAGATCATTTTCATTTGCCAGGGTAGTATATATGTTTTTTTGCCATTGTCAATTGCTTTTACCATTTTCCTGGCGGCATCTTCAGTTTCCAGTAAAAAGGGCATTGGGAATTTATTCTCGTCTGTCATTTCACTAACGATAAATCCTGGACAAATTGCAGTGATTTGGATTTTGTATTTCCTCAGCGCCATACGCCAGCTATCGGCCAACATCCGTACAGCAGATTTGGAAGCTGCATAGCCGCCATGAAAAGCAATGGGCCTGAAACTGGCAATAGAACTGATGATCACAATTTTTCCAGATGAATTTTCCTTCATTGTTGGCACAAAGGGAATTATTGAATTAGTAACGCCCAGGACATTGGTTGAAAAGACCTTGTTAATTCGGGTTGCTTCACCGGAACTGATTTTATCAGAATAAGCCACCCCAGCGTTGGCAATGACAATATCTATACCACTGGCAGTAGTTATAAATTCTTTTGCTGTGTCTGCAGAATTATCCTGATTGGTAACATCCAGCGTATAAGAAAAAACATTTGCTGCACCAGATTCCTTACATTGCTGGGCAATAACCTCAAGCTTTTCAGATCTGCGGGCTGATATGCCAAGGGTTGCACCGCGTTTAGCATATTCTATTGCCAGCGCTGCACCAATTCCACTACTGGCGCCAGTTATAAATACTTTTTCATTCATAAGTTTTCTACATATTGACGGTTGGTTGATCTACGAAATTCATCTAGGATAGAATATTCCTTGAAATTTTTCATGGCCAGTCGAAATAATATTAATCCTTTGTTTGAAGATGCATAAGCAACGGGTAAGTCAGGATTTAAGTTACGATCTCTAGTAACTAAAAATTTAAAATAATCGCCATCAATTTCTGTATTGGTAATTTTATAAAACGCATCCGTATTGCGATTGTGGGCATGGATCGACCAATACCGATCATCAGAAGGCACAGGAGTGCTTACGAGTAGATTTCCCTTTTTGAGGTCATAAGGTATGAGCGTATAAATAAAATCTGGATTTGGTTTTCGGGCTGATTCACTAAGACAGTCGGGGTTTACATAAAAAACGCCCTCTACCCAGCGCTCACCACATTCTGGCCGGTATTCTGTTTGCGCTCTTTTTAGGCCCTTATCCAGTTTAGACATGACAATATGGGGCCCGACCCATAAGAAGAAGGCATGTGATAAAACAGCAGCAGTAATGAATTTAATTATCCAATTCAACATATTCTTTTGATGGTAAAATTGATCCTACAGGGACCGAAGACTTGTTTTTATAATAAGATAATTTTGGACCATAGATGCGCATGATAATATTAAAGTCATTACCGGCATGACTGATTGCATTTTGATCAGGATATTTGCGCAGATCATCTGTAATAATAATTTCGTATTGCCCATTTTCATTTAATTCAATCCTGTGAAAACTAGCAATAGTTTCTTCATATGGTTCAATACGACGATTATTAAAATCATAAACTACAAAACTCCAGTAACGACAATCTGGTGGTGTACCCTTTAAAATATAATCCTGGCTGCCTAAAAGGGGCGTTTGGTTGTCATCATACATAGCTTCCAGGTAAATAATTTCCGGGCGAATACTGCCGACTAGCCCGGTAAACGCAATGTAATTCCGCAACCAAGGGTTTTGGCCTTCCATGGATTGGTCAAAATGTGAAATCCATTGATTGATATGAACATCACCCAGCATCTTCTGAGCCAAGGATGTTGTATGAGTAAATTGATAAAAAAACATAAAACTTACCAGGATACCCCCAAAGATTGGTATCACAGTATTTTTCAATAGGCCCTGATTTTGCATCATTTGAAGGACCCCAGTCGTAGCGCATAATTACCCCACAGCAGGAAGAACAACAGAAATATACCTGCAAAAACCCAACCCCAAATATGTTCAACGGTAGTTGCAGCCCACAATAATCCTATGGCGGCAGAACCAGCCCAGACAACGGCCCAGCGCAACTTGGTGCGCATAGCTTCCAGGTCAAATTTAGATGCTAGGAAAGAACTATAACCAATACCAAATAGTGCCGCTGCCACGATCCGCGCTGCCAGTGGGTCTAAAGGTTCATAACCTAAAATTTCCGCAGTTGTCTCCGGAAAAAAGAAGAATGGAATAGCGAATGCATAATCAACATAAAAATGAAATACCAGCCAATTTCGTAATGAGTTGGGAACTTCCTGATTGCTTGTGTCCATTAGTAATTCAATTTAAGTTCTTAAAATATTCCATCTTTATTCTAAGGAAAATTATGCTAGGAGACAACTGATCACAATGAAAGGCGAAAACAGAGTTTTAGATCGCTTAGAGAATATTGAGTTATTGCTCGCTTGGGTCATCCCTGGTTTAGGTTTGGTTCTGGGGACCTATAAGTGGGTGATTCAAGGGAACGCGCCTTATTTTTTCTTTTTCACCTTAATACCACCAATCGTTTTTGGCTATACTGTTGTATACCTGGCGACCCGTCACTGGAAACTCTGGGTATGGCGTACCAATCTTAGCCGGAATGGATTTCAACCTACCATTGGTTTGATCTGGGGAGGGATTACCCAGTTGCTGTTATTTTGCGTCGGTAATGTATTGCCCTTTACCAGCACATTTTCCGGTAAGCTGGAATGGATTTTTATAATAATGTTTGTGAGTACGGGTTTTGGTTTATTAAATGATATTCTTTCAATGGAAGATGGTTTTATTGCCGTCTTCAACCGTGCACATTATAAAAAGGAAGGATCTGTGCGATCTGTTCTTAGCTATGGTGTGGTACTCTATGGCTTATTTTCATTTATTTTTTCAGTCATTTGTATGGTGGGTCATTCTTTTCTGATGGGGCCGGTGCCGCTCTCGTTTTTCGCCTGGCTGACCGCCATAGCGTCGTTTCTATTATCCACGCCCTTTTTATTGATCAACTATCGCAATTACCAATTATTGGAACATTACAATCCCAGCAAGGATAGCAAGGTTAAACAAACTGTATCTATTTCGTTACTGGTCAAATATAGAAAACGAATTTTTCAAGCTGTGCTAGTTCTGGTTTGTACAGGTCTAGTGATATTCGTTGCCTGGGTGGTGGAAATGTCAAAGCGTGAAATCCCTGACTTTGTATCACCCGATTTCCATTTACCATACGCTCAGATTACTGCGCCAGGAGACACAAGTCTTCTGGTAGATCTAATTCCAGGCAAAAAGGGACCATTCACCCTTTGTCCAGATTTTGATCCCCGGATTCGTCGCTATTCCTGGGTTCCGCAAAATCAAGAAGATTTACTGACACTGGTACCTAACTATCATGAAACGGTAAGTGCAGTATCGCTGAACGATCAGGTTATATCAATGGCCGGTCCGATAAAAATACCTGGAAACCAGGCTGGTAAGGAATACAGAATTGGTGTTACAGGCACTGAGGATGATCAGATCGCGGAATATGTTGTTCTTGTCTTGCCAATTAGTTTCTTGCCATTGCAGGTCAAGATCCATGATTATAATAAGGTCGGTGATGGTTTAATTTTCTCCGGGAATTTTGTGGTACAGAAGTTCAGGGATTGGTCTATGATTTTTCGTGACATTAATGAAGAATGGGGTACTGAGGGCGCCTGGGAAGCATTTTTTAATACGATTTATACTCGTTTTACTATTCCGAAAAAAGCAACCGAGCAAACGGATGCACCTATTCCAGAGCAAGACCGGCCCTATTTACCCTACACTTATGTACTGGATAAATATGGGACGCCATTATTCTACAAGATGGCTGGAATGGGCTTTGCCGCTTTCCGTCCTTATAAGTATGGTTTTCATTTTGGGTTGGTTCGTCAATATACCCAGTACGCTATCGGCCTGGGTCGCACCAACCTGCTGGATGAGAATTTCAAACCAGATGGCTCTCAGGTCATTCCATTGGCGGATGTAAAAACGGAACTGCATGATTTTCGCTGGCTGGATGATGGTAGAATTATACAACTTGGCTCGAAAGAGCACCCTTGGCCGGATGGTCGATTAGAAAAAATTGAAAGTGGTTATATTTATATCACTGATGAAGAAGGGAATGTACTATTGGAATGGGATTCATATGATCATGTACCAATCGAATTAAGTGTAGCGCCAGTAGAAGATTGGTCCATGCGGGCCTACGATTACTTTCATATGAATAACGTCACACCTCTTAGCGATGGAAACTATCTGGTTTCTGCACGACATACACAAACTATAATGAAAATTGATGGAACCACAGGGGATGTACTATGGCATATGGGTAAAGGCCGCGCAAATGAATTTACTTTTATAGATGATCCTTATAATGGTTTTTCGCACCAACATGCATCATATGAATTGGAAAATGGAAATATTCTCCTTTTCGATAATGGTTTAGATCATATACAAAAACTGTCCCGAGTTCTAGAATATAAGATTGATGAAGTAGCTAAGACCGCAACATTAGTTTTCAGCAAAGATTTCCCGACGTACCAGGCTTATGTGGCTGGAAATGCTTTTCGTCAGGATAATGGCAACACAATAGCTGCCTTTGGTTCTCAAGGCTACGTTGAGGAATTTGATAATCAGGGCTGGCCAGTGCTTTCTTACAGGCAAGGTGGGTTGATTTACCAGGCCATGAAGTCGAAACTGCCTTGGAGAAATGAATAATTAAAAGGAGTTGTTAATGTCTAAAGATATCCAGTCTTTTGAAACAAAATTGATTCATACCGGTGAACCGAAGCCCCGTATTAATGGTGCGATAAATGTCCCCATATTTCAAAGTTCAACCTATGAATATACCGGAGAGGGCAGTTACCATGATGTGCGGTATTTACGTTTAAGTAATACACCAAATCACCTGGCCCTGCACAAAAAGCTTGCCGCTTTGGAAGGATCAGAAGCAGCATTGGTTACATCGAGTGGAATGAGTGCTATATCCACCGGTTTGCTTACATTTTTGAAGACCGGTGATCACCTGCTGGCACATAATACACTATATGGCGGAACGGCGGACTTTGTGAATAATGAATTGTCTGGATATGGTATTGAACATGATTTGATTGATGCTTCAAACCCCAGTGATTGGGATTCAAAATTAAAGCCAAACACCAAGGTGATTTATATAGAAACGATCACAAATCCGCTTATGGATGTACCGGAACTGGGAAAAATCGTAGAATTTGCTAAATCGAATGGTCTTATTTCGATGATTGACAACACTTTCGCCAGTCCTTTACTATATTGCCCTGTTGTGCAGGGTTTTGATCTTTCTCTGCATTCCTGTACAAAATATATCAATGGCCATTCTGATATTGTTGCCGGGGCTGTGATAGGTAGTGCTAATTACGTAGACCAGGTAACAAAAAATTTAAACCACCTGGGTGGATCCCTGGATTCAAACGCCTGTTTTTTGTTACATCGAGGTATAAAGACACTGGCCTTGCGCATGAAAAAACAATGTGAAAATGCTCTGCTTATTGCTCATTTTCTTGAAAATCATCCCCAGGTCAAAAAGGTAAATTTCCCGGGCCTGGAATCCAGCAGTAGTTTTGAACGCGCTAAAGAACATCTATGTGGTTTTGGGGCCATGTTAAGTTTCGAAATAGATGGTGATGTTGATCAGGCGGATCAATTCATAAATCTTTTGCAATATGCTATCAGCGCGCCTAGCCTTGGTGGTGTAGAATCACTGGTGACCCGTCCAGTTACCACTTCTCATGCACTGATGGATAAAGCTGAACGAGAAATTGCGGGCATTTCCGATAGGTTGATTCGTTTTTCGGTGGGTATTGAAGCAGCAGATGATCTTATCGCAGATCTGCAACAAGCACTGGAAAATATTGGTTAATATTAAAGATTTTGAAATAAAAAATATAAAGATTCAGACGTTTTCAACTAAGGGCGGGTTATTCTTGTTTTTATTTTCCGGTTTTGGCCCTAGGTCTCGCTGATAATATTCAAATGTTTTTCCTGTACCCTGCCAGTTATCCACCCGGCTAATGATCTTAATATCACCGGTAAATTTCGCAGATATGGATTCCTTTACGTGTCCAGTGATGTAGCGGATGTCATCCCGTTTCTTGGCCCAGCTGAGATACACTCGTTTTAGGATTTTTGCGTAACCATTACCTTTAAACTTGCTCATAACGACAAACGCATATGTATATAAGGTGTTGGCCTTATCAAAATTTTCATCCGTTCGGGCCCAAGGTTCGGTACTAAGCTCTTCCAAAGGAACACCAATAATATAACCAATTATCTCGCCGCGATAACGAGCGATAAAGGGAAGCGAACCCTGTTTATTAAAATATTTTTTAATGGTAGTTCTAGTCAGGACTGCTGCTTGCCCGAATTCCTTGGACAAGTGCTGGGATATTTCGATGAGCTGGGGATGATCCTCTTCACCCACGTGTTCCATCAGTTCAATTTGAAATGGTTCGGAAGAAGCGATAACCCGGGATTTCGAGGTTAGTTTCACGGTTAAATTCAATTGTTCCATATAGCAACGAATTTACCCACCAAATTTGAATATGGGTGAAAAAACATCGGTAATCCCTGCTTTCTGGTTGGCAGTAACGGAAGTAAATTCCCCGCCGGTGAAATCGTTTAAC
>CAYYXU010000025.1:0-20137 GCA_964475645.1 uncultured bacterium
AAGATGAAAGCATTGATTACTGCTGGTGGCCATGGTACTCGGCTGAGACCAATCACTCATACCCAGAACAAACATCTAATTCCCATTGCAAATAAGCTAATGTTGCAATTTGCCCTTGAATTTGCTCAAGATGCTGGTATTATTGATGTGGGGATTGTTATAAATAGTAATGATGAATCCATAAAAAATGCTTTTGGAGATGGGACAGATCTTGGTATACAACTAACCTATATTCCACAAGATGCACCGCTTGGCCTGGCCCATGTCGTAAAAATATCGGAATCATTCATTGGGGATGATAATTTTATTTTCTACCTGGGAGACAATATCCTGGTTGGTGGTTTAAGAAAATTTATTGATGATTTTGAGAAAAATTCATCGAATTGCCATTTAGTATTAAGTAAAGTTCCAGATCCTAATCGGTTTGGGGTAGCAGAAGTCGTTGATGACCATATTATTAGCATTGAAGAGAAACCTGATAATCCAAAAAGTGATCTAGCTGTGACAGGAATTTATCTATATGATAAAAATATTTTTGAAGCTGTGAATAATATAGTACCATCCACACGCGGTGAATTGGAAATTTCCGATGCGCATCAATACTTACTTGATAAGGGTTTCAATTTGAGCTACTCTGAAATTACCGGTTGGTGGAAAGATACCGGAAAACCATCAGATCTGTTGGATGCTAATCGTCTAGTGTTAGATAATATAAAGTCTGATATTAAAGGTAGTGTAGACAAAAATTCTACAATCTCTGGTAGAGTAAAGATTGGATCAAATAGTCGGGTGATAAATTCAAATATTCGGGGTCCTGCCGTTATTGGTGAAAACACTACAATTGAAGAATCTTATATTGGTCCATATTCTGCTATTGGTAAGGGGTGTACAATTAGCGGTAGTGAAGTTGAATATTCTATCATTATGGATGGTTGCCAGATCAATCAGGTGCAGCGACGGATTGAATCGTCATTATTAGGTAATGATGTGGAAATACTGCGTTCTAAAACTAGACCTGCCACCCACAGATTTATGCTCGGAGATCAAAGTCGTATAGAAATTGAATAACCAAAAAATAAGTGATTACTGAATAAATGAAGCATATTGACCATCGAATTATTAATTTATCGGCTAAGAAATCCGAGGAATTTCTTAATTTGTAACGTTATGGGGTTATTATCCAATATCTCTAATCCATTGAACTGGCTATCAGGTGATATTGCTATCGATCTTGGTACAGCCAATACGCTGCTCTGGATGAAGGGAAAAGGTATCATGATAAATGAGCCTTCAATCGTAGCAAGGTCTGTGAATGATGGTAGTATTATCGCAGTAGGTAATAAAGCGAAAGCAATGGTTGGGCGGACTCACCGTGACATTGAAACAATTCGTCCCCTGCGAGATGGTGTGATAGCTGATTTTGATATGACGGATGGCATGCTCCTTGGTTTTATCCGGATGATAAATATAAGTCCCTTAGCCAGAATGCGGATGGTGATATGTGTACCTTCTGGTGTCACTGAAGTTGAAAGAAGAGCTGTAAAAGATTCTGGTTTGCGCGCTAACGCAAGAGAAGTATTTCTTATTGAAGAACCTGTGGCAGCAGCAATTGGCATAGGTCTTGACATTTCACAGCCAATTGGAAATATAATTGTTGATATTGGTGGTGGCACAACGGAAATCGCTGTAATTGCATTATCTGGTGTCGTTACAAAAGAAACGATCCGTGTTGCTGGTGATGAAATGGATGAAGCATTGGTCCAGTGGTTTAGAAATGAACATAAACTGGATATCGGAATATCCACTGGAGAAGCGATTAAAAAATCCGTTGGTTCCGCCATGCGAATGAAGAGTGAAACAATATCAGTAAAGGGTAGAGATCTTGTGTCAGGGATTCCGAAAACTATCGATGTCACTTCAGATGAAGTTCGGCAGGCATTGAAGGATCCAGTTAGTATGATCGTTGAGGCCGTAAAAAAAGCATTGGAGCGTACACCCCCGGAACTTTCTGCTGATATATTGGATAGAGGCATCATCATGACCGGAGGAGGCAGCATACTAAAAGGAATGGATCAGATCATCCGCGAACGAACAAATGTTCCTGTCAATATTGCTGAAGACCCACTTCTTTCTGTTGTAAGAGGTACTGGCATGGTACTGGAAGATATTAAAAAATACGAAGCGGTTCTTATTTAACGCTATTTTTTCATGAGGATCCTTTACCTCATAATCTTAAAACGTAAAGATATTTTTGCATTGGTGTTGAGTATTGTCCTTTCGATGCTAATGTTAAGCAAAGGAGAATCAGATAACGTTCGTTTACTACGCAGTAAAGCAAATCGTTTTTTCACCATTTTTTATTCTCCGATCACTTGGGTACGATCACTGGCATTTATCGAAGAAGAAGCGGCCTTGCTTAGGGAGAAAAATCTACAGTTGTCTTTTCAGATGGAATCTATGAGTTATCTATTAGAAGAAAATAATAGGCTGGAAGAATTATTGGATTTCGAGCGAGAGAGTAAAATGACAATTTTACCTGCCAGGGTAATAAATATGAGTGCTTCACCATATTTATCATCATCATTATCAATAGACATAGGCCTAGAATCTGGCGTTGAAGAAAATGACCCTGTAATCACGCCTAAAGGCATAATTGGAAAGACTACTATCATCGGAGATAACGATGCCATTGTACAGTTGATCAATGATGTTAACTTCAGGCTTAGTGTTCGTATTAAGCCATCTGGATCTACCGGTATCTTGCGTTGGCTTGATGGTGATCAATATTTGATAAAAGAGGTGCAGAAAAATGCAAATGTGGATATTGGGAATAAAGTGGTAACCTCTGGTTTCAGCGATATATTCCCTAATGACCTTCCAGTAGGGGAAGTGGTGAACATCACTGATGAGCGAGGTAGGTTCCAAAAATCTGTTGTAGTAAAAATCAATGAAAATATTGGGTCAATTATTAATTTGTTTGTGATTTTGGATCATTAGTATGGATCGAATAAGACCCTGGCTAATCTTAGTTGGTGTATTCATACTACAGTTTATTCTATCTGATTTATTGGCGATTAAATATTACCGTCCAGATTTCGTAGTCATTTTTATATTGTATTTTGGATTAATATTTGGTTCATATTATGGTGTTATTGCCGGATTTATCATTGGGTTATTTATCGACTTAACCCCATTGGCTTCGTACTTTGGACTTAGTTCAATGACCTACTCAATTACAGGTTTTTTATCCGGTCGATTAAAGGATAAATATATCCGTTGGTCGTTATTGACATTTCATGCCGCATGGCTATGCATTATTGCATTTCATTTTTTTGTATTCACCTATGTGCGCTATCAACTGCTATTTGAAGTAGATGTTTTACAATATCTATTACGGTGGTTTTTAACTATGAGTTATACATTGATTATTTTGTTAATACTGCAATTCTTTTTTCCGATAAAAAGGATTCAAGGTGCTTAAGTCAAAAAACCTTGTACCAAGACCTAGATTATTGGTCACAAATAGTGTGATTATTATTGTTTTTTCTATTTTGCTAATTCGGTTTTTTCATATACAGGTATATGGTCACAATGAATATAAACAACGGGCCGATAATAATCGCATACGAGCCATACCAACTGCTGCGCCTAGGGGCGTGATTCTGGATAGGTATGGACAAATGTTAGTGGATAATTATCCAACATATATTCTAACTGGATTGCCTAATGAAATGGATAATGAAAATTGGAATTTTTCAATCATCAGCGCATGTACCAATGTTGACACAGCAATATTAATCGATAATTTTGATAGATATTTTCGCGGACGTTTTATTCCCTCTAGAATTACTAGAGATTTAACTTTTGAACAATTGAGCTGCATAGAAGAACACAAACACGAATTAACTGGGATAAATTACATTCAGTTTCCGGAACGGTCTTTTCCTTCTGGTGTGAATATGAGTCATGTGCTCGGCTACGTTAAAGAGATTGATCGTTCATTGTTGAGGAATATGGTAGATTTTGAACAATATGATGTAGGTGACTTAATTGGCTGGCAGGGGATAGAAAAACAATACGAGAACAAACTGCGAGGTAAAAAAGGATTATCTTTTTTGCAAGTGGATGCATTTGGTAGAGAAGTTGGAACAGTTAAAGATATAAATGATATCAAACCGATCCCCGGTAAGGACGTATTTACAACAATTGATTTAAGTTTGCAGAAAACACTAGAAAAAGCCATGTCCAGTTATAAAGGTATAGCCTTAGTTACTGACCCTGCAACGGGCCAAATAATTGCTTTTGTAAGTTCTCCAGATTTTTCTCCGGATATTTTTACAGGTAATACTACATTACGGCAATGGCGTGAAATCGTTAGTGATCCAACCAAACCTTTGTTGAACCGTATTACAAATGGGTTATATCCACCTGGATCCACCTTGAAGATGATTACTGCAATAGCGCTTTTGGAAGGACTTATGGTTGAACAAAATGAGGAGTTTGAATGTGCCGGCATGTATCAGTTTGGTGACCGAGTATTTAAGTGCTGGAAAGTGAGTGGGCATGGAAAAGTTAATTTAGATCAGGCCATTACTCAATCCTGTAATATTTTCTTTTATCAAGCTGTCCAGCGTATATCGTTAAATAGATTTATTAACCTTTGCCGGGGTTTTGGTTTTGGTAGCAAAACGGGTATTGATTTGCCTAACGAATTAGCTGGCTTGCTACCTACAAGGGATTATATGAATAGGCGTTATACGAGCAAGGGTTGGTCGCGTGGGCATTTATTAAATCTTGCTTTGGGTCAGGGTGACCTACTTACTACACCAATTCAACTGGCTGTATATATCAATAAGATCGCGACTAAAGGGAACACATTTATTCCACATTTTCTGCTATCTAAAGTGCCCGAACCAACAAATTCAATGAATTTGAATGAACAAACATGGATATATATTCAAGATTATTTACTCCACGCTGTTACTGATAAAAATGGAACTGGTTCTGCTGCTGATCCTAAAATAAATGGTACAAATGTATATGGAAAAACAGGTACTGCTCAAAATCCACATGGAGACGATCACGCTTGGTTTGTTGGCTATGCTAAAAACAGAAATCAAATGGCATCTACCATTATATTGGTGGAAAACGGTGGGGGTGGTGGCAAAATTGCGGCACCGATTGCGCGTATTGCTTTCGAACATTTGTTTAATAAAAATATTGAAAATAGACTTGCAGCAAAATAATGTTTAAAACGGTATATAATCAAACATCAGATATGCCTGTATCGATATTAGTTTTTACCGCGATGTTAACAATTCTCGGTCTGATTTCTTTATTTAGTATTAGTATGAATCAATTTGATGAAGTCGGGATTACAGCTTTTACAAAACAGTTACTTTTTTTGATACCTGCATTCGTGGGGTTTATAACGATATTATTTATTCCTAAATATATGATCCACAAATATATATATATTGCATATAGCCTAATGTTGATTTTGGTTTTAACCCCGTTTCTTTTTGAGACCATTGCAGGTACTCATCGCTGGATAAATTTTGGTTTACCCGTTAGTATTCAACCGTCTGAGTTTGCCAAGTGGATCGTGGTAGTTACTTTAGCACGCTATCTTTCTGATCATAATCTGCAAATGAAAAAGTTCATGACAATATTATTCCCAATATTAATTGCCTTACTACCTGCTGTAATTATCCTGCAGCAACCAGACCTTGGAACAGCAATAATACTTTTAACACCTATTTTGCCTATGTTGTACTGGGTAGGCGCCAGACCATTTCATTTGTTCATACTGGTGGCTCCTTTACTAAGTGTTGCTACTGCATTTCATACTATCTCATTTACTTTCTGGGCGATTGTAATGGGTATTATAATATACCTAACCCAACCAAGGTTGGTTTTTGGAGTCTTGTTATATTTTGGTAATATTTTTTTAGGATTATTATCGCCATTTCTGTGGAACAGTTTAAGGCCTTATCAACAGAAGAGGATCCTAACTTTGTTTAATCCTGAATTAGATCCACTAGGCGCAGCTTATCAAACAATACAAAGTAAAGTGGCGATTGGATCTGGCGGGTTTTTTGGCAAGGGATTAGGGTGGGGTACCCAAACACACTTAAAATTTCTTCCGGTCCAAGAATCTGACTTTATTGTTTCCGTTATCGGCGAAGAATTAGGATTTATTACAATAGCAATTATGTTAATTGTTTTTTCAATTTTTATTCTAAAGATTGTAAAACTAGCGTTTTCAGCAAAAGAACGTTTTCCAGGTTTGGTTCTAATAGGTATTGGTACAATCTTCATGGCACATGTTTTTGTTAATACAGCGATGTCAACAGGAATGATCCCCGTTAAGGGCCTACCCTTACCATTTATATCGGCGGGTGGTTCTTTTTTATTGTCCTGCTATATAATGATCGGTCTGATCATGAAAATGGGTAACGAATCAATAGAATGACCAAGTAAAAGGAATTGATGTTAGGGACTTGCAGAGCTAAATTCGAGATCAGTTTGTGCTGCAAATATCTTAAATAACCCCGATGATAATTAATTCAACTAAGATCCCTCGAATAATTTTGTTTATTTTTCTGGTACTAAGTATTGGAACTGCCCAAGCTCAGCAGACTGATATAAAACGTGAATTAAAGAGGTTAAATGCAAAGATAGATCGGGAACGAGTTAGAACAGATTCTCTCGAGACACAAATTAGTATTCTATTACCTGATTTACGAAATACCTTGATAGCTACGGTTGATGCAAAAAAACAGACTGATTCAGTCGCTATTTTACTAATCAATCGGATAAATACCCTTCAAAACAAGATCCGAATGCTGGAAGACAAGTCAATTTATACTGACAGTACCAATTTTGAAATTCTTGCACAGCTTGTAATGATCGAAAATAAAATTATTACTTTAACGAATAGTTTCACCGAGATGTATAGTCTGCGTTCTGAAAAACAGAGTGGTATCATTAAAACAAAGATTAGTACCGCGGAATACCAGAGAAAATATATTGAAGCATTGAGTTACTATCAGAATGGTGAATATAATCAGGCGATTAAAGGTTTTTCTGAATTGGTGCTGGAGGATCCATTAAATAAACTTGCTGACAACAGCCAATATTGGCTTGCAGAATGTTATTATTCAGTAAAAAATTACAAACGAGCAACTCTAGAATTTGAAAAGGTATTCACTTTTCCAGGTACAGATAAGGACGATGATTCTCAATTAAAATTAGCTCTTGCATACCAAAGCCTTGGCAATTTTGTAAAAGCAAGAGAGGAATATCAGCGCATGATTGATTATTTCCCAAGTAGTGAATACTACAGCCGAGCCAAAGAATCACTCAAGCAATTGAGTGTGGAATAACCCTTAGTAATGCCATTAAAAATATTTTATTTAACTACGGAGATAATTCCGTTTGCTAATACTTCATCCCTGGCCGACTTCTCAGCGAAGGTACCACTTTTATTACAGAATAAAGAGAATGACATTCGTACAATAATTCCAAAGTATGGTTATGTTAGTGAACGAAAATATATTCTTCGTGAAGTAATAAGATTGCGTGAAATACCTTTCGAATTTGGCGAAGAAGATGTTATAAGCTCAGCGAAAAGTGCCTTTATTCCGAAAACACGAGTACAAGTATATTTTTTAGAGGATGACAAAAGATTTAAGCCGCTGACTAATTTAATCTATAAGGCAAAAAATGGTCGTGTACTTACTGATAATGACATGCGGTTTGCGTATTTCAGTAAAGCATCCTTAGCTATTTTACCTCATCTATTTTGGAGACCTGATGTGCTATGGTGTAATGATTGGCAATCTGCGTTGGTTCCTGCATTTTATAAACAACAATACGCCAATGATGAATTTTATGCAGGTATGAAATCTGTGCTTGTTGTTCATAATTACGAAAAAGAATTCTTGGCTATCTCAAGGAATACCTTTAAGAATGCTGGACTTGAAGAACCTGCCATCATGAAAAAAGGGGTAGTGAATGCCTATGAAATTGCCGCAGAATATGTAGATTTGATAATTGCAATTGATTCACCTAATAAAAAAGTATCAAAAAAATTATTGGAACTACCTGTGATCAAAAAGAATAAGAGTAAAGTATTAACTATAAAGACTGCCGATGATGAATCACCAGATTATGATAAAGTTGCTGCGAGAATCGATGATAGATTGCAGAAACTTTTTAGCTAATTAATCTTTCCCAGTCCAAACTTTATGAAAAAACTTCAGTTATTTGTGTGTTTTACGTGTACGTTAATTTTCCTAAGCTGCATGGAAGATGCTGTTACAGTGGATTTGATGCATGATGGAATGTACCACGATACTCTATATGTTAGAGGGATCACAGGGTTTACTTATCAAACTCCACCTCAGCTTGGCAATTCTACTTTACTGTACTTTGGCACAGATACCAATGGATTCCAAAACCCATTTGCACTATTTAGGTTATCAAACACTAGTATAACAACTCCAGTCAAGACATTGGATAGTTTTATTGATACAACTACAGAAATTGACAGTGCGAAATTTGTAATGACCTTTAATGCAGATTCAATTACAACAAATATGATTTTTGATCTATTTTATTTTCCAGATGTTGGTGACTCAATTTTTAATGAAAGTGAGAGTAATTACTTGAACCTTACGGAAAATGATCTTTACCATGGGGTTTTTGTCAGTAGTAGTACTTTATCACAGCAAGAACCAGAAGATTCATTATCAACCTCAAACTTTCCTACACTTTCGTTCGATATTGGCCATGTTCTTTCTGCATTTTTAGATACTTCAAATGATAACCCTAACCATACTGTAATGGTAAAGCCCCAGTCCAATCTAACAGAAGTCGTCGCTTTTAAAAGCAGTGAAAGTGGATTTACATTTGCGCCCCAGATAAAGATATTTAGCTATGATACTACTTTTGTTGACTCTACTGGTGACTCGGTATTAACTACAATCTCACATACCTTTATATCTGCTAATGATTTATCATTAATTATCCCTCCCGATATAATTTATGATAATCTAAATAATTTATATTTAGGTAGGGGGATGGCATATAAAGCAGTTCTAAAAATCCCTAATTTGGATTCGATTATTTTCCCACATCAAGCAACGATAACAAAAGCTGAGTTATCGTTTTTTTATAATAATGATACTTCTCAGTCTAATTTTTATTTACAACTCGAACCAATAATTGATTCGGTTTCCACAGCAGAACTAGAGGGATTATTGTTGGATGATCCACTCACAACAGAACCGAGCTTAATTGCGGTTAATCTATCGAGCAATGGAAAGATAATCCTTGATATCCGAGAGTACATACAGTTATATCACTTTGGTTATATTCAGAATCAAGGCTTAAAGATGGAAGTAGCAAATACTGTTAGTCCATTCAACACATATTCGTTTTTTATAGACAATGTTGATTCACTAGCACCAAAACTTATCATTCACTATGTTGCTCCTTAATAAATATATCAAAATTTTTATTCTTATCGCATCCCTATGTTATGGTCAGGATGTATATAGTGCATATGGTGTTGGGGAATTAACATTTGCACCTAATGCAGCGGTAGTGGGTATTGGTAGTAGTGGGTTAATGCCCAGTTTTCAGGAAAATATATCACTTAGTAACCCTTCAACTTGGCTTGGAATACCGTTTGCCTATCTATCGGTAAACTATGGTGGGACACAAATAAAAGATCGTAATTACGATTACAATAATATGCTATCTGGATTAAATCAATTTCAATTTATACTACCTATAAAAGGTCTGTTTGCAGTTGGTATTGGTTTCCAACCTTATAGTTCACAATTGTATTCCCTAAGTAGCAAAAATATTTATGAAAAATTCATTGAAGGCGATACTCTTACAATTAATAAAGCAATAAATGGCTCCGGCGGTATTTCTGGACTCATTTTTTCATTAGGTGCCAAAATAACAGAAAAAGAACAATTGGGACTAAAAATAGAGTATTTATTTGGGTCAAATCGTAGACAGACAGTATTCAACATCAAAGAAGATGAGCATGATTTGGATTATATATATAATCAGCGTAACATTTATAATGGTACTTTAATAGATGGATATTTTTCATCAAATCGTTTCAGTTTTGGTTCTAAAAAATTATTTTTTAGTGGATCGGTTAACACTGTTTTACATCCACTACGCATCAATCATTTTTCTTTTCAACCATTTGAGGATTCAAATGGCAACGGATATTATGACGTATCTGATTACCCAAGGCCGACCGGTGTGGATTCTATACCACCAGCAGCAATAGATACTATGCTGAGCAATCAGATAAATCCATTTGAATATGCTTTTGGGTTTGATCTGGAATTAACTGAAATGATACATGCACAGGGAGAAGTTTCCTTGTGGTCGGATCTTAATGATAGTGAAACCAATCTTACCTCTGGTTTAAATCAACGGATGCTTTCTTATCAACATTTCAATATTGGAATAATTCGATTTGCGAGGACATTACCTAGGATTTGGCATGAAAGTTTACATTTTCGAGGGGGCATTATTAAACGTTCATATGAATTAAAAAATCAATTATTTGCTAATGGGCAATCTGAAATTTATAATATTAATGATATAGGTTTATCTATAGGCTTTGGTGTTATATTTGGTGTCACAAAAAATCAAATAGATTTTGGTTTAAATCTGATTAATAGGTCAGATTCGCACAATAGTGACAAATTAATTACTAACTTTAATATAGGAATTAACATTGGTGATCTATGGTTCGTCAAACGTAGGGTGAAAAAATAATGGCAACTTCATCAATAACTAAATATAGGATAAAGACTTTTTCAATAATTATACTTGCTTTATTTTGTATTATGTGTGTACCACCGGCTGATACTTCAGCTTCTGATGAAAGTGCAGCGGATCAAGCATATTGGGATTCAGTAAGAGCGGTAATGTGTCCGCGAAAAATGAGCAGTGCTGCCGAATATTATAAGAATAGAGATTGGGAATCTACTGTCCGAATTTATGGAGATATTATTCGTTACGGTTGTGATAGGGAAGACCCAGAAGAAGTTTATCAATATTATGCAGTTGCTTTTGAATATTTAGGCAGGTTTGATAGTTCAGAATACATATTGTTAAAAGGATTGCAGATTTTACCGGATAATATCAATCTTCGCAAACGTCTTGCCTATTCTTACAAAAAACAGGGAAAGGTAGATCAAGAAATAATGGAATACAGCCGTTTGTCCGATTTACTACCAGAAGATGTATCAATTAAAACAGAATTAGCAAAACTTTATGGTGACCAAGGTGCCTATGATGACCAAGTTGATGTCCTAAGGGAAATACTTGAGATAGAGCCTGGGAATGAGAATGCCCAGGGCGATATTGCTAGAGTATACGAGATGACCGGTAGGGACCCACTCAAAATATATGGTGAACGATTTCATAATAATTCTGATAATGTTTCATATGGTTTAGACTATGCTGATCGTCTATTGAATGCAGAAAGGCTAGAAGATGCAATAGATGTTTTAAAACAGGTCATTCTTCAGGATAATACCAGTAAAGTGGCCTATAGACAATTAGCAAAAGCTTATGATCGTGCAGAAATGTTCCAAAAAGCATCCGAATCTTATGAGGAACTATTTAAGCTTGATCCTCGTGATTTTCGTGTGGCGATCCAGGTATCGGAAGTGAATATTGCCGGCGGTAATTTTGGTAAGGCAATGCGGTGGGCTGAAAAAGCAATTACCTTGTCTAAATCAGGACAGGCCTACGCTCAACGTGGGAATGTATATTACAAAGCTTTTCAAGAATGTAGGTCTGCCGATATTTCTGTTGATGATAGAATAGTTGCATCGTTGGCTCATGAGAGTTTTACTGTAGCAGAGGAAAATGATTACAGCAGATTTCATAATTCACTGGTCTGGCTGGAAGAGAACGAAGTTTTATTTGGTAGATCTCAGTGGTTTATGCTTGATGCAAATAAAAAGAAACAGGGATATGTAAAACCCGATTCCGAGTGTTATAAATGGGTAGAAAAAAAATTAGATAAAGATCCAAATTGGTAGATTATGATTGTACATGCCTAAAACACCTTTGCAAACTTCGGATCCTGAATTATATAGTTTATTAGTAAGTGAAGTATCTAGGGAAGAAACTACCCTTGAACTTATAGCGTCGGAGAACTTTGTCAGTTACCCCGTACTTGAAATGGCAGGGGGAGTAATGACAAATAAATATGCTGAAGGTTACCCTGGAAAACGATACTATGGTGGCTGCGAATTTGTTGACGAAGCTGAAAATCTAGCTCGTGACCGCGCAAAACAACTTTTTGGTGTAGAATACTCGAATGTACAGCCGCATTCAGGCTCACAGGCAAATATGGCTGTCCTAATGACTTTTATTGATGTTGGTGACACAATTTTGGGCTTGGATCTTGCTCATGGAGGGCATCTCACTCATGGTAGTAAAGTTAATTTTTCCGGTAAATTATATCATTCTGTGCCCTACCATGTTAAAAAAGAAACAGGCAGAGTGGATTTTGATCAAGTTCTTTCTCTAGCTAGGGAACATAAACCAAAATTAATTATTTGTGGTGGATCTGCTTATCCACGATTCATAGAATTTGGGGATTTCAAAGAAATTGCTGATGATGTGGGCGCATTTTTAATGGCAGATATAGCACATCCATCCGGACTTGTTGCTACAGGACTCCATCCGTCACCAGTACCCTATTGTGATGTAATTACAACTACGACTCATAAAACTTTACGCGGACCACGTGGCGGTATGATAATGATGGGAAAAGATAGAGGTAACCCATGGGAAATTGTTGCACCAAAGTCTGGTCGATTAAAAAATATATCAGAATTACTGGATAGTGCGGTAATGCCAGGAATTCAAGGGGGTCCTTTAATGCACATTATTGCTGCCAAGGCGGTTGCATTAGGCGAAGCTTTACAGCCAGATTTTACAGCTTATACGCAGCAGGTAATAGATAATGCAAAAGCCATGGCGAATGCGTTTTTAAGTAGGGATTATGAGCTTGTTTCCGGTGGCACGGATACGCATGTTATTTTAATTGACCTAAGCAAGAAGGCAATCACAGGAAAAGCAGCTGAAATTGCACTGGAAAAAGCCGGAATTACGGTAAATAAGAACATGGTACCTTTTGATGAAAGGAACCCGTTCATTACAAGTGGTATAAGGATTGGTACGCCTGCCATTACAACCAGAGGCATGACTCAGGATGATATGGAAAAAATTGTTGCCTTAATTGATTCAATTATTGATAATCCCAACAATGAGGATAATATCGTCAGTGTAAAAGCTGAGGTTAATGATCTATGCAACTCTTTTCCAATTTACCCTGAATTGCGAGCTTAATACTGATCCACTATTTACCTAATCTTAATTTTTCTATAATTAAACCACATGCCAGAATCTGGTTTATTATTATTTGCTGTTTAAACACCCAATCATGCTCTACCAGCACACTATTACGAACAAGTCCCAAAACAGTAGAAATGATTATGATGAAACGGTCGGAATCGATTCTCGAAAATGAAGCAATGCCAGACGGACCAGAAAAATCGTTAAACCATTGTATTATCCTGACACAAACTGCATTTGGATTTATCATGGAGAATGCTGAACGTGAATTAGATGATGATTATAAACAAGGATTAACACTGTATGCAGAGGCAAATAAATATTTTTCAAGAGCAGTAATTTTGGGAGAAAACTATATGTTTCTACGTTACCCATTGTTTAATGAATGGCTGAATAATAATACAGATAACCATATAAAATTTGGAAATGATGATGTAGAGGGGCTATACTGGTTGGCCGCTGCGTATGGCGGGGCGGTGAGTTCTAGCCGCGGCGATCCGGAATGGGTTATACAATTGCCAAAAATAGGAAAGTTATTGGACAATGCCCTGGCAATCGATCCAAATTGGAATTATGGAAGCCTATACTCAGCAATGATCCCGTATTCATTAAGTAGGTCGGATGCGTCTCTAAATGCTATTGAGGTAGCGGAAGACTATTATCGTGAGGGACTTGTAGCCTCTGACGGCAACGATTTAGGCCTGCATGTAAGTTTTGCAGAAAATGTATTAATCGCCAACCAAAATCGGAGTGAATTTGTTAGGTTGCTTACATTAGTTTTAGAATCTGATGATCGCATAATCAAAGAATTAGAAGTTGGAAATTACATGGCAAAAAAAAGAGCGCAGTGGTTATTGGGACGTACTGAGGAGTTGTTTTACTAAATGAAAAAAATAATATTTATACTATTAGTTCTTGGATATACTGAATTATCGGCAAAAAAAATAATAATTAAAATGGCCAGTTTAGCGCCGGAAGGAAGCTTTTGGCACGGTATGCTCATTGAGATAGGGCAGCAGTGGAAAATAGCTACAGATGGACAGGTAATTCTTAGGATTTACCCGGGCGGTGTTGTGGGAGATGAAAGAGACATGATCAGAAAGATACGGATTGGTCAATTACATGCAGCAGCAGTATCTACTGAAGGCCTTCATGAAATAAATCCAGATGTTTACGTATTTGCCTTACCCATGGTCTATGATAATTATGATGATGTGGAGTGGATGCGATCACAAATGGCTGAAAGATTACAAAATGGCATGAAAGATAATGGGTTTGAATTACTTGCCTGGGCAGATGTAGGGTGGGTACATCATTTTTCAACCAAGCCAATTATATATCCAGAAGATTTGAAACAGTTAAAGCATTTTACATGGGCAGGTGATTACCGAGCAGCAGAACTATGGAAAAAAGGCGGTTTTCAGCCGGTACCATTGGCTTCAATCGATATTATGCCAGGATTTCAAACTGGACTTATTGAATCAGTTTCTACCACACCAATATTTGCATTGAAACAACAATTATTTGGCATAGCAGATTATATGTTGGATATAAAATGGGGATTGTTAACTGGCGCATTAATCGTTGATAATAGGACATGGAAAAAAATCAAACCAAATCACCAAGATGCAATGATTTCAATAGCTAAAGAAGTGATTGGATCCAATAAGGAAATAATACGTTCTGGTGGTGGTGAGAAAGCGATATCAGCCATGGAAGAATATGGATTAAAAGTTCATCGTCATTCACCAGAAGAATTGCAAGTGTGGAAAGATTTTATTAAATCTTGGGAAAAAGATATTCGTGGTGGTTACGTGCCGGTCGAATTATATGATACTGCTCAAGAAATTATGAGCAGGAAGCCACGTTAAATAAGGAATATTCTAGGACCAGCAATGACCCGGTTAAAATCAAACCACTTTGTTGAGCGCTTAAAATGGGGCGAGGATACGATTGCAATTGCTGTATTTGCGGTATTAACCTTCTTTCCTGCTTTGGAGATTCTCACCAGGTTAAGTGGTCGTCCTGGTATACCTGCATCTGCAGTACTTGTACAGCATATGACATTATGGATTGGCTTTATCGGTGCAGTCTTAGCAACAAGGCAGAATAAGTTACTTTCACTAATAAGAAAACCATTATTTCAAGAAGATAAAATATTCCATTTAGGAAGATGGATAGCGAAAAATATTTCATTTATAGTTATTCTGTTTTTATTCTGGGGAAGCCTTAATCTAGTGATTGTTGAATATAATTATCCAACCTATATAGCGCCAGGCATATTGCGCTGGGTAGGCCAATCGATTATGCCATTGGGATTTTTACTGATCGCTGCACAAATATTTTTAAAGAGTACTAAAAATCATCTATTAAGAGCTACCATGTTGATGATAACAATATTTATTATTATTATCAGTCTTACTGATGCATTTCAAGATAATAGTTTGTTTTTGTGGTGTTCAGTTGGCTTAATCTTATTTTCAATGATTTTTGGTACTCCAATATTTATTGGGTTAGGCGGCTTGGCTATATTGTTTTTCTGGAGTGATTATACACCGATTTCAGCAATATCTGCAGAAACCTATCGCATAGTTGTATCTCCATCACTACCAACAATTCCATTGTTTACTTTAGCCGGGTATATATTGGCCGAAAGTCGTGCTTCAGAACGGATGCTGCAGTTGTTTCGTACTGCATTTGGCTGGTTGCCAGGGGGTACTCCAGTAGTTATTGTCTTATTATGCGGATTTTTTACTGCCCTTACTGGTGGTTCAGGAGTGACAATATTAGCTTTGGGTGGCTTACTATTTCCTTTACTTCGTAAGGAAGGTTATTCAGAATTATTCTCATTAGGACTCATTACAATGGCCGGTTCTTTAGGGTTACTTTTTCCACCTAGCCTGCCTTTAATTATTTATGGTGTTACTGCTTTAGTTTCTATAAAAGATTTGTTCATTGGAGGTTTAATTCCTGGTATAATATTATCTTTTGCGGTCGCAGGCTATTCAATATTTCAAGGTTATGCCCAGCACGTCGAGCGACAGCCGTTTAATCTTAAGCAAATATGGGCAGAGTTAAAGAATAGTTACTGGGAAGTCATCGTTCCACTACTTATACTTTATGGGGTATTTGGCGGGTATACTACTTTAGTTGAAACTTCCTCTATAGCAGTAATTTATATATTTATAGTTGAAGTATTTGTTTATAAAGATTTATCAATAAGAGACATGCCTCGAATAATTATCGATTGTTCAACACTAATTGGTGGTGTGCTCATTATTTTGGGTGTGGCCATGGGACTTACCAGTTATATCGTTGATGCGCAAATACCGATGTTATTAATGGAATGGGTCAAGGAAACGATTACATCAAAGTATGTTTTTTTATTATTATTAAATATTTTACTACTAGTTGTTGGTTGTCTTATGGATATTTTTTCGGCTATTATTATAGTAGTTCCGTTAATTACACCGTTACTTGAATTATTTCCAGATATTCACCCTGTACATCTAGCAGTGATTTTTATTGCAAACTTGGAGCTAGGATATCTAACGCCGCCGGTAGGAATGAATTTATTTCTGTCTGCCTATAGATTTGATAAAGATATGCCGGTAGTTTATAAGGCTACATTACCTTTTTTCTTGTTAAGCCTAATTGTAGTACTAGCCATTACTTACATTCCAATATTGTCGTTAGGATTATTGCGATTATTGCAATAGGTTTTCCAATAATACTATTTTTTTGAAAATGTGGGAACAATCACACATAAAAATCATATCTTGACTGATGGTCGGCCCCCTAGATATATTTGCCGGCGTTAAAAGGATATTCTTATCGATAGTAAAAGCTAATAGCTAAGTATAATAGAATAGACCTCTGGATGTCCTGAGGTCGGGAGAATAAAATGAAACGATATGCGACGATATGTACGCTTATCCTTTTGACAAGTATAAGCCCACTTACCGCACAAAGTGAAGCGGGGGCAATATTTTTACTGATCTCACCTGGTGCGCGCGCAGGTGGAATGGGTGAAGCACAAGTTGCAGTAGCTAACGATGTTTACGCTAGCTATTGGAATCCTGCTGGTTTAGCATTTCTCGAAGGATCCGAAATGGCGATAATGCACGTAAACTGGCTTCCTAATTTAGCTGATGATCTCTACTATGAATTTCTTGCTTTTCGTCGACATTTTCCATATTTGGGCACATTAGGCGGACATATTATTTACCTTAATCTGGGTGAGCAGATACGCATGGGGGAGACTCCAGATGATTATCTAGGTAAATTTACCAGTTATATGATGGCAGCAACCATTTCGTACAGTGCATTGCTCTCAAAAAATTCATCCTTAGGTATTAACGCGAAAATATCTTATCAGCATTTGGTTGAACTGGGTGCAGGTAATGAACAAGGTAAGGGCACTTCCACTGATTTTGGTTTTGATATAGGTTATCTTCGTAAAGAATTCCTTACGCCCCGTTTAAATTTGGGGTTGACTGTTACCAATATAGGTCCCAAAGTTTCTTTTATCGATCCTGCACAAGCCGATCCACAGCCTACTAACCTAACTTTAGGATTTAACTATGCCATTTTTAATTCTGAGTATAACAAACTTAACGTTGTATATGATGTAGATAAATTGCTGGTATCATCCTACCCTGCCATGGACTGGGATGATGATGGTTATATCGGCGGATTTGATGAAGATGGTCATCAATCGGATAAAAATGCTGATTTCAATAAGGATGGCCAGCAGGAAACAGAGCATACTGATCCAATTTATTTGGCTATTTTTACATCCTGGGTGGATGACTGGTTACTAGGCGGAGATTTTGATTTGGCTACCCCTGGCAATGATCCTGACCGACAAATAGGCGGATTTGACTGGAAGGATATAAATGGAAATGGTGAGATAGACCCCGATGAGGGAGAAATGGAACCAACCGACGCTGTTCCCGGTGACGCAGCTTGGGGGAAGTATAATGAATTTGGTCAAAAGGAAGTGGGCAGTGGCTCTGCTAGGACAATTCAGAATGAGCTCGATAAGCTTGTCCACAATATTGGTATGGAATACTGGTATTCTAGTTACTTTGCTTTGCGAATGGGTTATCTTTATGATAAAACTGGGAAGATAAGTAATCCAACCTTTGGCGTCGGTCTGCGATTTGCTGGATACGGTTTCGATTTTGGCTATACATCAGGCGAACCAGGTCATCCACTAGCAAATACAATGCGCTTTTCTCTAAATATCGAATTTTAAACTTTTAAACTATTCCGCGAAAAATAAACAGATTATAAATGCGTAGGATTGCAATTATCCTGACAATTTCTGCTTCACTTTATCCCTGTTTTGCAGGAATAAATGGCTCTGTTCGTATTGCTGCAATCAGGGTATCATTTTTGGAAGATGATTCTCCAGGAACAACGGGAAATGGTTCATTCCTACTAAATGCTCCTATTGATACTTGCGGCAGGTATACAATCGATCCTGTGCCACACGATAGATCCTATTTTGAATCACAATTAGTAGCGGTTAATAATTATTTTCGCTCAGTTTCTTACGGGAAATTTGGTTTGGATCTTGATCAGTCTATTGTATTTCCACTTTCTGATGAAAATAGTTATGTATTGCCCAAAACGATGGATTATTATCATCCATATAACCAGACTGAAATCCACGATCAACGGGTAACTGAATTATTTCGCGATGCTTTAGAGACAGCATACAATGATGATGAGATTGATTTTTCAAATTTTGATCATGTTGTGATTTTCCATGCTGGCATAGGCCAAGATTTTTCCTTACCATTTTTAGATCCTACCCCAGAGGATATACCTTCAACATTTATTGATAGTGATATGTTACAGGAATTTTTTGGTGGATCGCTAGAATTTGGTACAACTACAATAAATCAAGGTATCGTTTTACCAGAGACCCAGAATCATTTATTTTATCAAGAGTCAGAAAATATTTTCTTAGATGCTGAGGAACCATGTGACTACCAATATGGACTAACTGGTACATTTGCATTAATGTTAGGTTTTGCCATTGGGTTACCGCCCCTATGGGATACGAATTCGGGGCAGAGTGGCATCGGAATTTTTGGCCTTATGGATCAAGGGTCAAATAATGGACGGGGGTTAATACCGGCTCCACCTGATGCATGGAGTCGAAAATTTGCAGGTTGGGAATCACCATTGATAGCTATGCCATCAAAAATGATCAATTTGCCGAGCAGATCAGAGAATAACTTGGTGCAAATCCCAATCAATGAAAGTGAATATTTCCTAATTGAGAATAGAACGAACTGGTATCGGGGAAATATGTACATTGATTCGACTCGCTATCTTATCTACGAGGGTACTGAGAGATACCCACCTTTTGTTGAAGTTCTTTTTGATTCAGTTGCTGTTGAAAAAAGTGTAAATGGGGTAGTTACTGCAATCCCAGATTATGACTTGGGATTACCGGCTTCTGGTCTACTGATCTGGCATATAGACGAAAATATAATTGTTAATGGAATCGATAATTACCTTGTAAATGGTGATCGTTTAAATAGAGGTGTGGATTTGGAAGAAGCGGATGGTGCCCAGGATATTGGTTTTCCCTCAATTTTTCTTTTTTCTGATCCATCAGCAGGATATTTCGGTGATTTATGGTTCAAAGGGAATCCAGAATATGAACGTGTTAATCCAAGCATGGAGGGGCTTGCGCCTG
>CAYYXU010000026.1:0-19271 GCA_964475645.1 uncultured bacterium
TCTAGCGCAGCTAGTGCTGCAGCCGCTGTTTTTGGGGTAAATGAATTGCTGGGTAAACCGTTGAAATTGAAAGAATTATTAGTACATGGGATCGCCGGTGAAGCGGTTTCCTCCGGCGGATTGCATGCCGACAATATCGCACCAGCTTTATTTGGTGGTATTATATTAATTCGTAGCCTTGATCCTTTAGATATTCTGCATTTGCCTTTACCGGAAAATTTATTCAGCACTGCCGTGCTTCCTGATTTTGTGATTAATACACAGGATGCCAGAAATATGTTACCAAATCGGATTCCCTTAAAAACTGCAGTTAAACAAGCGGGAAATTTGGCTGGGTTTACCATGGGATTACATGAAAATGATTTTGACTTATTGGGCCGATCTATGGTCGATTTATTCGCTGAGCCTATCAGGGCTGAATTGATACCTGGTTACCACATCGTTAAGAAAGTTGCTATGGATACGGGTGCAATTGGCTGTGGAATTTCCGGTTCAGGTCCGGCCTTATTCGCCTTATGTGATTCCGAAGAGACATCCAAAAAAGTTGGAAATTCTATGGTGAATGCATTTAAAAAATATGGTCTGAACAGTATTGCATATTCATCACCCATTCACAGGAATCCCCCGGAAATATTGGACTGAGACTGTGCGGTATTTTAGCACTAACCAACAAAGCAGAGCTGTTGGATTTAGAGAAGCGCTATTTAATGGATTGGCACCTGATCGAGGACTGTACATCCCAGAATCGATCCCAGAGTTTGACCCCGCATTTTTTGGATCAGAAATGACTTATTGTGAACTAGCTGCTGAAATGATCCAGCCTTTTGTATCTGAAAACATTTCTTCCGCAGAACTCATGGATATTTGTAATGCTGCCTTTACCTTTGATATACCTCTAGTTTGTTTAATCGATGATTTTTATGTATTGGAATTATTTCATGGACCAACCATGGCTTTCAAAGATTTCGCTGCCAGATTCATGGCCCGCTGTATGGAACATTTACTTTCAGAAGAAATCACAATACTTGTTGCCACCTCTGGTGATACCGGGAGTGCTGTAGCCAACGGGTTTTTTGACCTGGATGGAATTCAGGTTGTAATCCTTTACCCTTCGGGCCGTGTAAGCGCCATCCAGGAACAGCAATTAACCACCTATGGCGGCAATATAACCGCCCTGGAAGTAGAGGGTAGTTTTGATGATTGTCAGCACATGGTAAAGGAAGCTTTTGTTGATCAAAAAATCAATCAGCGACGATCCCTGAGTTCTGCAAATTCTATCAATATTGCCCGCATCCTACCCCAATCCGTCTACTATGCATGGGCTTGGAAACAGATCGGCACCGATCGTCCCATCGTCTTCAGTGTACCCAGTGGAAATTTCGGCAATCTTACTGGAGGCATCCTTGCTAAACATATGGGACTGCCCGTAGAAAAATTTATCGCGGCCACAAACGCCAATGATGTTTTCCCCAAATATTTAGAAACAGGCGAATTCAATGCTAAGCCATCCAAACAGACTATTTCCAATGCCATGGATGTCGGAAGACCCAGCAATTTCGATCGTATCCTAAAAATCTATAATGAAAATTTGACCGATCTTCGACGCGATATTATAAGCTGGAGTTTCCAGGATGATGAAACTAGAAATGCTATACAATACACAAAGGATAAATTTAATTATCTCACCGATCCACACACGGCCGTAGGACTATCTGGTATAGAAAAATTCCGACAGGAAGTAAATGCGCCTTTTACGGGTATTGCCCTGGCCACAGCACACCCGGGAAAATTTCCCCAAGTGGTCGAACCAATCATCAATGAACAAATTGCCATTCCTAGAAAGCTTCAAAAACCAATGAAAAAAGAAAAAAATAGCATTATTATTCCCGCCAATTACTCTTCATTAAAAGAATTTTTAATCCAAGCATAAGGAGCTATTATGAAATTTGACACAAAAGTACTTCATGCTGCAATCAATCCTGATCCAATTACTGGATCCATCCTGCCGCCACTACACCAGACGGCCACTTATGTTCTGGAAGAAGTTGGTAAAGATAAAGGCTTCGATTACACGCGTTCTGCTAATCCTACACGGCAAATGATGGAAGAACATCTTGCTGCACTTGATAGCGGGAAATATGGCGTAGCATATTCCAGCGGCATGTCTGCTGTAGATAGTTGTTTGAAATTATTAAAAGCTGGTGACCATGTAATCTGTTCTGATGATGTATACGGCGGTGTATCCAGGCATTTCAACCAGATACTGGTTAATTATGATTTGCATTTTACCTATGTGGATACGTCTTTTCCTGAGAATATTGAAGCTGCAATCCGTCCAGAAACAAAAATGATATGGGCAGAAACCCCCACCAATCCCCTGCTGAAAATCACTGACTTGGAAGCAGTGGCAAAAATTGCTAAAAACCACGATTTGATTTTCGGTGTAGATTCTACGTTTGCAACACCTGTATTCCTCCGTCCTCTGGAATATGGCGCTGATCTCGTAATGCACAGTACCACAAAATACCTGAGTGGACATAACCAATTGATTGGCGGAATAGTTATTACCAACAGAGAAGATTGTTTTGACCAGCTCAAATTCGTCCAGAAAACGATTGGTGCTGTACCAAGCCCTTTTGACTGCTGGCTCACCTTATTGGGTATTAAGACGCTGGATTTACGTATGAAAAAGCATACGGAGAATGCCCAAGGAGTTGCTGAATTTTTAGAAAATCATCCAAAAGTATCTAAAGTGAGCTACCCAGGACTCCCATCCCATTCCATGTATCATGTTGCCAAAGAACAAATGAGCGGTTTCAGTGGCATGATCTCTTTTGAATTGACAGGTGGCATACCAGCCGGCAGGACCTTAATGAATTCCGTTCAGCTGGCACAACTGGCCGAAAGTCTAGGTTCGGTGGAAACTATGATCACCCATCCGGCAACCATGACCCATGCTGAAGTGCCAAAAGATGAACGCATAGCTAGAGGGCTTACGGACGGTCTGGTTCGTATATCTGTGGGTATTGAAAATATGGATGATATCATCTATGACCTTGAATTGGCGTTAGAGAAAACATAGTGCAAGATCATTGGATTAATTCTTAACCTTCGAATTGTGCATTGCTGGATTTTCTAATACTATTTTTTTGTACATTATTTATAATAGGCTTTTAAAAAATATCATGGCGTTTCTACCTATTAACTTTTTATCCTTCCTTTCTATTGCGTAGTTTTTTTCATGGATTCAACTGAAAAAATTAATTCGCTCCGCAAAAAAATTGATAAACTGGACGATCAAATGATTGATTTGGTTGTTCAACGCTTTTCAATTGCTAAAGAAATTGGTGATATAAAAAAGACTAATGGGATTGAGGTCATTGACCTTCACCGCGAGTCTCAAATTATCAATCGTTTTGCCGAAAAGCTGGCTGGAACCTTAGAAAAAAACGATATCACTGCAATTTTTGACCCAATTTATAGCATTTCAAAAAGATTGCAAAAAAAATCAAAATAGTACTAGTAACCAAAACTTCGATTTTATAAAATCCTTTGTAATGAATTACTTGAATGAACAAAAATTTACCAGGTGGTACTTTTATTTTAATAATGGAGGGGTTTTGTAGTCTAAGATAGACTTGAAAATGTTGACTGCATTAAGCCCTGGTTATTTTAAACCGGGGTTTTTTTTTGCTTAATATGGATAATTAAAAACTAACAACAATCACGAGATCAAAGGAATATTATGACAAGTATAGGTATACAGGGTGGAAAAGGTAGTTTTTCTGAACAGGCAGCACACGAGTTTTCCCATAATCACGGACTTGAAGGTGCGGATATCATTTATCAGATCTCTTCGGAATCAGTATTAGCTGGTGTTGAAACCGCTGAAACAGATTACGGAATCCTTGCAATGGAAAATGCCCAAGGAGGAGTTGTAATTGAAAGTGTAGAAGCCTTGGCAAAATACCGCTGCGATATTATTGAAATGTTCCACATCCCCGTAGATCAAAACCTTTTGGGGTTGGTTGGAACACATGTGGGTGATTTAACTGAAATCCATTCTCACCAGCAAGCCTTACGCCAGTGTAAGGACTACTTAGGTGAACATTTCTGGACGCGACCTCTCATTGAAGAAGACGATACAGCAGAGGCAGCGCGACGGCTCGCCGAAGGGAAGCTTTCATCCACAGCTGGTGTAATCGCCAATAAGGCTTGCGCTGATCTTTATGGATTGGAAATTCTTCAGGAAAGCATCCATGACCTGAAACATAATCTTACACTATTCCTGGGTGTGAAAAAACTGGAGAATTCATGAATAGCGTTGGCATTATTGGCTTTGGTCGTTTCGGGAAAGTATTGGCAAATATTTTACAGAAAGGATTTTACATCAAAGCATATGATATAAATCCAACTGACGCATTTCATGGCGTTGAATTCACTGATCTCAAATCTGTATTAAAAGAAAAGGTCGTTTTTATTTCGGTTCCTATTCGGCACTTTGAATCGGTGATCCTTGAAATTTCCTCGAAATTGAATGATGGAACCACCATTATTGATGTATGCTCTGTGAAAAAACATCCTGTGGATATCATGGAAGCTAACCTTCCTGATAACGTTGGGATCATTGCAACCCACCCAATGTTTGGGCCTGATTCTTTCAGGTCAAATAACCGCCTGAAAATGATGATGAGTGAAACAAAAGATATTTATGACCAATTTAATTTTTGGCGGCGATTTTTCAGTGATCAAGGCATCCATATTATAGAAATGTCCGCTGACCAGCACGATCGCATGGCAGCCCAAACCCAGGGAGTGACCCACTTCCTGGGCCGAATGCTGAAAGAATATGGTATCCGAAAAACATCGATTGATACACAAGGGTTCTGCGATCTACTGGATCTTGTGGACCAAACCTGCAATGACACTTGGGAACTCTATACAGACCTTCAACTCTACAATCCATATACAGAAGATATGATTGACAAACTTAAACTGGCGACGGAATCCCTGGATAATCGCCTAAAGGAATTACAAGATGTGGCAGATCAATAGCTGGCGAAATTTTTCTGCTAAATTTATTCCGGATTATGCTGATAGAGATCATTTAGCGGAAGTGGAAAAAACACTCCGCAGTTTTCCTCCATTAGTTTTTGCCGGCGAAGTTCGATCATTAAAACGTTCTCTTGCAGATGTTGCCGAAGGAAATGGGTTTCTGATCCAAGGTGGAGATTGTGCTGAAAGTTTTTCCGAATTTCATGCGGATAATATACGTGATACTTTTCGGGTAATCCTGCAAATGGCAGTGATACTCACATCAGGAACGAATTTGCCTGTGTTAAAATTAGGACGGATGGCAGGTCAATTCGCCAAGCCACGATCCAGTGCAACCGAAACAATCGATGGCATTGAACTCCTCAGTTACACTGGCGACATTATTAACGATATCCGTTTTGATGCTGACAAACGACAACCCGACCCTGATCGCATGCTCAAAGCCTATTCTCAGGCCGCTTCTACATTAAATCTCCTCCGCGCTTTTGCTGATGGTGGCTACGCGGACCTTCGCCATGTGAATTCATGGAATATGGGCTTTGTGAAAAGTGGCCCCCAAGGAAAGCGGTATCGTCATCTTGCTCATCAGATCCAAGAAAGTCTGAATTTCATGGAAGCGTTAGGTATTAATTCTCAGAATACGCCACAGTTGCGCCAGGTCCAATATTACACAAGTCACGAAGCGCTCCTACTCCCTTATGAAGAAGCGATGACTCGCGTTGATTCCACATCCGGAGATATTTATAATACATCGGCACATTTCGTCTGGATCGGGGATAGAACCCGGTTCAAAGATAGTGCCCATGTGGAATTTTGTCGTGGGATTAAAAACCCTATCGGTATCAAATGTGGCCCATCATTGGATCCCGATGAATTAATTCAACTATTGGATATCCTGAATCCAAAGGATGAAGCGGGACGGATCACACTTATTGCAAGATTTGGTTATGACAAAGTGGAAACTTATTTACCGAAATTGATCCGGAAAATTCGTGAAGAAGGACGAACAGTAATTTGGTCCTGTGACCCTATGCATGGGAACACTATCAAAAGTGGGAATGGTATCAAAACAAGGCCGTTCGATAGAATTATTGATGAAGTTAAACAGAATATTCATATCCATACAGCGGAAGGATCTCGGGTCGGTGGTATCCATATAGAAATGACAGGACAAAATGTGACCGAATGTACTGGTGGATTGGATGAGATCTCTGAAGCAGATCTGTCAGACAGATATCGTACGCATTGTGACCCACGCCTCAATGCGAACCAGGCGATTGAAATGGCATTTTTAATCTCGGATGAGCTGAAGAAGAATGGGAATTAAGGGCGAAATCACTTTCCCGGGAGATAAATCCATCTCTCACCGTGCTCTTATGTTTGCGGCGTTAGCCGATGGAGAATCAAGGATTTCAAACCTATCCACAGGTGTTGATGTGCAATCCACACGGAAATGCTTGGAATCCTGCGGAATTGAGATTAGAAATGACAGGAACGATGTGATTGTAAAAGGCAGAAAATTTTCTGACCCAACCGAACCATTGGACTGTGGCAATTCTGGCACGACAACACGATTGCTTTTAGGACTTTTGGCAGGCCAAGGGATCAACGCGACTTTTGTTGGAGACAAATCACTTTCTGTGCGCCCTATGAATCGCATTTTGGAGCCACTTTTCCAAATGGGATTAAAATGTGAAAGTCATGATGGAAAATTGCCTATCACAATTAAAAATAGTGATTTGAATGGGATCCAGTATGAATCCAGGGTAGCCAGTGCACAGGTAAAGTCTGCTATTTTATTAGCCGGACTTGGAGCAAGTGGAAAAACTTCAGTTAAGGAGCCTATTCTTTCTCGGGATCATACAGAAAAAATGATTAATGGTTTGGGTGTTGATATATTAATCAAAGGTTTAACGGCCACCGTTTCAAATCTATCTACTCCATTTTCATCTTTTCAGTTCTCTATTCCAGGGGATCCTTCCACGGCCGCATTTTTTGCCGCATCGGCGGCTTTGGTTCCTAATTCTGAAATTGTTTTAAATCGAGTTTTGGCAAACCCAACGCGGATCGGATTTTTTGTAGCGCTGGAAAAAATGGGTGTAGGTATGGAATTCCTCGATCAATGGGACGAAGCGGGTGAGCAAATCGGAAATTTAAAAATATTCCACCAGGCATTAAATAACACACCCATAACTATAGATAATATTCCCGGTTTGATCGATGAAATACCTATTATTGCAATTCTCGCAACGCAAGCTGAAGGAAAAATGGAAATCCGCGGTGCAGAAGAATTACGAATTAAAGAATGCGACCGTATACACGCCATTTGTAAAAACCTGAAGAAAATAGGTGCTGATATTCAAGAACTTGATGACGGGTTTATTATCAACGGTCCTACGCCCTTGTATGGCGCCAAGATTGAAACATTCCATGATCATCGAATCGCCATGGCTTTCGCCATAGCAGAACTTGTCGCTCATGGAAAAATGGTTTTGGATCACCCCGAATGTGCTTCAATCTCTTACCCGGAATTTTATGATGAATTGGAGCGAATGAAACAATGAAACGGTTTGCAGTCATTGGATACCCCATCACCCACAGTTTGAGTCCGATCTTTCATAAGGAGATTTATCGTCAATTAGAAATTAATGCGTCATTTGAAAAATTTCATGTAAAACCAGAAGACCTTCATTCGTTTATGAGTACAAACAAATTAGATGGGTTTAATGTAACCATTCCATATAAACAGGCCATCATTCCATTTTTAGATGAGTTGGATGAATCAGCGCAAAACATTAGTGCTGTAAATTGTGTTTACAATCGAAAAGGATACAATACTGATTGGATCGGTTTTACAAAGGCTATGGAAATGAATGATATTCAATTGAAGGATAAACATTGTTCCATTTTGGGAGCCGGAGGTGCAGCGCGAGCTGTAGCTTATAGTTTAATAAAAGCAGGTGTAAAATCCATTTTCATCCAAAACCGGACGCAAGAAAATGCAGATAAATTAATAAATTGGATCAATTCTATATATCCTGATAATTCATCCTATGAAACTGCTGAGGTGATCATCAATTGCACCCCTCTGGGAATGTGGCCGGATACGGAATCTATACCAAACATTAAGATTGATTCTGAACAAGTTTTGGCAGATACCATCTACAATCCATTAGAAACCGCATGGTTAAATGCAGGAAAAGCGCTAGGCGCTAAAACCATCGGCGGATTGGACATGTTCATTGCCCAGGGATTGGCTTCAGCGGACATTTGGTTCGGCGAAAAAATTTCTAAAATAATTAAATTGGAACCAATTAAAAAGGTATTAAGAACAGAATTATGTTAGCACGACTCAAATTTCTCACGGCTGGTGAATCTCATGGTCAAGGGCTCCTTGGTATCCTGGATGGAATGCTCGCTGGATTGGAAATATCCGAAGATTATATCGGCATTCAACTGGCGCGCAGACAGATGGGTTACGGCCGAGGCGGCAGAATGAAAATTGAAAAAGATCACGCCGAGATCTGGTGCGGTGTTCGCCACGGGAAAACACTGGGTGCGCCCGTTGGATTAATTATCCGAAATAAGGATTGGGATAATTGGACTAGAAAAATGTCCGTGGATCCTGTGGATGGACAGATTCGAAAAGTGACGCTTCCCCGACCAGGTCACGCCGATCTTGCAGGGGTTCAAAAATACGAATTTGACGATATTAGGAATGTACTCGAACGATCCAGCGCACGGGAAACTACCATGCGCGTTGGTTTAGGTTCAGTCTGCAGAAAACTCCTGGAAGAAGTCGGTATCGAAGTGGGCAGCCGTGTCATACAGATCCACGATATAAAAGACAAATCCGTATCAAAATTTTATCCAAATCAATTAAGCAAAATGGCCGATGCATCTCCTGTCCGGTGTTTAGATAAAGAAGTCGAATCTGCCATGGTAAAAACCATCGATAATGCAAAAGCATCTGGAGATTCTGTAGGAGGTATTTTTGAAGTGATCGCCAACGGACTACCCTACGGGCTCGGTGCTCATACCCAATGGGATCGAAAACTCCATGCTCGTATATCCGCCATGTTGATGAGTGTAAATGCTTTTAAAGGAATTGAGATTGGTGGAGGATTTAACGAGACAGAAAAGTTTGGCAGTGAAGTTCATGATGAGATTGGTCATGATGGAAAAATATTCATACGTCATTCCAATAATGCCGGAGGCATCGAAGGCGGCATGAGCAATGCACAGCCCATCATTATTCGAATCGGCATGAAGCCAATCCCTACATTGACCAAACCGCTCCGATCTGTTGATATTCATTCTAAAGAAAAAAAAGATGCCCATAAAGAACGGACAGATTCCTGTGCCGTTCCTGCCGCTTCCATCATTGCAGAAAGTATGCTGTGTTTTGTTTTAGCTGATTCACTATTAGAGAAATTCGGTGGCGATTCGGTTGATCAACTTAAAGCACATATGGATGCTTCCGCTAAATACTAATGAATATTTATTTAATTGGAATGATGGGAACAGGCAAATCAACGATAGGAGAATTATTAACTAAAGAACTTGAATATCCTTTCGTGGATTTAGATGAGAAAATCGAGAAATGTGCAGGAAAATCCATCGCTGAAATATTTGAAAATGATGGTGAAGAAAACTTTAGAAATTTAGAATCGGAACAATTGAGATTCTATTCTAATTCAGTAATCGCCTGTGGTGGTGGCATTATTATGAGGGAAGAAAATCGCACATTCATGAAGGAAAATGGAAAAGCTGTCTTACTCACAGCATCCATCCCTGAGCTTTCTAAACGATTGATAGAATCTGATAGCAGACCGCTTTTACCAGGAAAGAATAAAGAAGAATTGTTAAAAAATATTTGGTTGGAAAGACGATTACATTATTTGAAAACAGCAGATTACACCATAGAAACAGGCCACAAAACCCACGAAGAAATCGCGGGTGAAATTTTAAGACATCTGAACTGATGAAAACAATTCAAGTCCAATTAGGAGATAGATCTTATCCCATTCACATAAAGCCCGGATTAACGATAGATATTCCATCCATTTTATCGGGTAAAAATAATGGTCAAAAATGGGTGATTATAACCCAGCATAGGATCATGGAATTATTCGGGTTTGATCTCATGACTAACCTGAAAGATAATGGTTTTGATGTAGAATACATCACAGTCCCAATGGGGGAGGCTTCAAAAAGTCTGAATGACTTCAGCAGTTTGATCAGCCAAATGATCGAACTGAATTGCGATCGATCAACAACAATTCTTGCTCTGGGGGGTGGTACCGTAGGCGATGTGGCTGGATTTGTGGCATCTGCTTTTATGCGAGGCATTAAATATTATCAAATCCCAACAACCTTGCTCGCCATGGTGGATTCATCCATCGGTGGCAAAACAGGGATCAATATTGCAGAAGGAAAAAACCTGATCGGGTCGATCTATCAACCCCAAGGTGTACTAGTGGATTCCACCCTTTTGGATTCTCTGCCAAGGGAAGAAGTCATTTCCGGATTGGGAGAAGTGATAAAATACGGTGCCATTCGGGATACTAATTTCTTGAAACAGATATCCAATTGGTTGAATGATATTGATTCATTCCCCTTTGATAAAGCGGTTGAACGATCCGGTGAGATCAAAGCCGATATCGTTTCTTTGGATGAACGGGAAAGCGGATTTAGGCGACTCTTGAATTTCGGCCATACGGTTGGACATGCACTGGAATCGTATCTTGGTTATGGGAAAATTCGTCACGGTGAAGCAGTTGCTCTGGGAATGAAATGCGCTGGTTGGATATCTGAAAAAATGGATTTGCTGAGTAATGATGAATTCAATCAATTAGTTGAACCAATTTTAAAATTACCACTGCCTTCTCTTGGTAAATTAAATGCAAATCACCTTATGCCGTATATCCAGGTTGACAAAAAGTCTGAAAAAGGTGTTCTAAATTTTGTAGTGTTGGATGGACTGGGTAATGGCATTACATCTACCCATGTTACCAAAAAATTAATTCAACAATCATTAAAGGTGCTGAATTGAATATCCTTGTCATTAATGGTCCAAACCTAAACTTGCTTGGCATCCGTGAACCGGATGTTTACGGAAGTGAAACATTATCCGATATTGAGAATTGGTTAAATGAACAGCCAGAATCAAATGGCCATATCATCTTTTGGTTTCAATCCAATCACGAAGGCGATCTTATTGATCGCATACATGAAGCTATGGGGAATTCAGATGGGATCATCATTAACCCAGGAGCTTTTACCCATTATTCCTATGCTCTGCGGGATGCAATCTCTTCCGTAAATATCCCTACGGTGGAAGTGCATTTAACTGATATTGAAAGTAGAGAAGATTTTCGTAAGTTATCCGTAATAACGGATGTTTGCATCAAACGGGTTGCCGGATTTGGCAAAAAAAGTTATTTAATTGGTTTACAAGCCCTTCTTGACTAATAAATAAGATATTAATAAAACACCCATTTTCAAATTACCAGCATGTTGTTTCAACCAGCGTCGCACAAACCAAAAAAGAATGTATAATCTTGGTATCAATCAAACGCAGAATGGTAACTATCAATTTTTAACCAATAGCAACAGAGCCCTTTTCTCCTGTCCGGATACGAATACATTCTTCTATTGGTAATATAAATATTTTACCGCGACCTTTATCACCATCTTTTTGTGCAACAGTAGTTATTGCTTCAATAACGGCATCTACATATTCATTATTAACTGCAATTTCCAATCTAACTTTCTTGAGTAAAGATATTTCATAGGAGATACCTCTATAAACTTCCTGAACGGGTATTTCCTTACCTTGACCTTTGGCATTCGTAACCGTGAATTTGTATATCTCTCGCTTTAATAATTCTTCTTTTATATAAGGCAGTTCCTCTGGTTGTATTACTGCTATAATTAATTTCATAAAACGTCTCCTATTCTACAGTAAAAATTTGGAAACCAGCGTAAGATTCCATATCATGCTCGCCAATATCTAACCCTAGAATTTCTTCTTCTTCCGACACTCGCAGACCTATGATAAGTTTTATAGTTTGGAAAATGATAGTCGCACTTACAAAACAGAAGGCGCCATAGGTTAACACACCCAATACTTGAATACCTAGACTATACTCGGCACTAAATATTCCAACTGCAAGTGTCCCCCAAATTCCACAAATAAGATGAACAGAAATGGCGCCAACTGGATCATCAATTTTTAGTTTATCAAACTGAATAACTGATAAGACAACTAAAACACCTGCAATAAAGCCTACAAGAAGCGAATTCATTGGACTAATTATATCTGCACCGGCAGTGATGCCCACTAAACCTGCTAACGAACCATTCAATATCATAGATAGATCAGGTTTTTTACTTATACCCCATGATGTAATCATCGCACCTATTACACCTGCCGCGGCAGCTAATGTAGTTGTAACGAATACCAATGATACACTTCCAGGATCCGCTGAAAGAACTGACCCACCATTAAATCCATACCAGCCAAACCACAAAAAGAATACGCCGATAGCAGCAAGAGGCATGTTATGCCCCAAAATTGGTTTCACATTACCATTCTTACCATATTTACCTAATCTCGGGCCTATTGTGTAGGCACCGACTAATGCGGCCCAGCCGCCAACACTATGAACCAATGTAGATCCAGCAAAATCATGGAAATTCTTATCGTCTAGCCATCCAGCCCCCCAAGTCCAGGATCCCACTATAGGATAAACAAAAGCAACATAAATAGTAGAAAATATCAGGAAGCTGCTTAGCTTTATTCTTTCTGCTACAGCACCAGAAACAATGGTGGCTGCTGTTGCCGCGAACATAGCCTGAAAAATAAAGTCTGTGAAATAAGTATAGGCACCATTTGCATACTCAATTAAGCCTGCCGCACCAGTGGGTGCAGCAATACCAAATCCAGAAAATCCAAGATACCCATTGAAATCACCCGGATACATCAGATTAAATCCGCACAATGTATAGGTCAATATACCAATAGCTATAATACTGACATTCTTGAACAAAATATTTACCGTATTTTTTGCTTGGGTTAAGCCAGACTCAAGTGTAGCAAATCCTAAGTGCATTATAAATACCAAGAACGTAGAAACAAGCATCCAAGTGTTATTTACCGTAAACATGGCATCTGCAGCTGTAGGAACGTTATCAGCAAAGAGGACATTACTTGCCAAGAATAAAATTAGTATTACACATTTATTTTTCATATAAATGACCTTAATTGCAATGTGTCTAAACAGTGATAAATAGACGATTCAAACAATTAGACTCAATGCATTCGTTTTGGACCAGAAGCAATTTGAACTTATAATTATTTATTGTACTCGATGAAGTTGGAAAAAAGACTAGACTCTAACTACAAGTCGTTTCTATCAGCGCTGCACAAACCAGATACGGATCCATATTGGCAGCTGGACGTCGATCTTCAAGGTAGCCCTTACCCGAATTAGCAGTAGCCATTGGTATTCTTATTGAAGCCCCTCGATCGCTAACGCCATAGAAAAATTCTGTAATTTTCGCTGTTTCGTGTAGACCAGTAAGCCGCTCATCATTTTTTTCACCATATACGCTGATGTGTCTGTCAATATTTTTTCCTATTTTTTCACACGCTTCTACAACTACATCATAACCACCATCTTCACGCATTGCTTTTGTACTGAAATTTGTATGAGCACCTGCTCCATTCCAGTCACCCTTCACTGGTTTTGGTTCCAGACTGACCATAACACCATAATCTTCCGCAACACGGTGTAATAACCAGCGCGCAATCCATAATTGATCACCAATTTCTGGGGCACCAATAGGACCAACCTGAAATTCCCATTGTCCAGGCATTACCTCAGCATTTATTCCAGAAATCTCTAAACCCGCCATTAAACATAATTCTAAATGGTCTTCAACTATTTCTCGGCCATAGATATTATTAGCACCCACACCACAATAGTATTTCCCTTGAGGTGCAGGGTAGCCTTCATCAGGGAATCCAAGTGGATTTTCCCCATTATAAAACGTGTATTCCTGCTCAATGCCAAACCATGACTCATGATCTTTGTGCTTCGTTGCTAAATCAACACATGCTGCCCTGGTGTTACTTTTGTGGACAGTATTATCGGCATTCAATACTTCGCACATCACTAATAAATGATCCTTTCTTCTTATTGGGTCAGGGACATAATAAACTGGTTTTAAAGCACAATCACTATTGTCACCAGCTGCTTGTTCAGTGCTGGATCCATCAAATCCCCATTCCGGAAGGTCGTTAAGTTCATTAACAGGCCCATCAACAATCATTGTTTTTGATCTCAGATTTGCTGTCGGTGAATAACCATCTATCCAAATATATTCAGCTTTAACTTTACTCACTGTTTTTTCTCCTTTTCTTTATGTTGTTTTTATTCAAGTGATCGCATATGCGTTATGGTTTTTTGCGTAGGATGATAAAATCACTTGCGTTTCAGTTCTTGACACTCCCGGCCAACCCTGAATCTTGCGTAACAATTCTTCTAAGGCCTGGGAATTTTTCGCTACTACGATTATGGTATGGGAACCTTTACCTGTGGTACTAAAGCATTGTACAACCTCAGGTGTATTCATCGCTGAATGAATCACACCCTTGTAGTGTTCAGATGATTCTGATATGACAGTGATTATTGCAGAAACATCTAATCCAAGTAATTTTGGGTCCAGCGCCGCATGAAAACCCTGTATAACACCATTCTCAGAAAGTTTCTTGATCCTTTCAGTTACTGTTGGTATAGAAATATCCAATTCATCAGCTATATGACTTGCAGCTATTCGACCATCTTTTTGCAAAAAGTCTAGAATTTTTTTGTCTAGATCATCAATTTTCATTGTATAATTGATCATCCTCCCGTACTTATATTATTAAAGTATTTTACAATAATGCAATATATTTTTAGTTATATCTTATATAGATATTATATTATTAGTAAATATTACCTTATTATAAATATTATTAAATATTAATAATTCTATTCTTTAAGGGTGTTAATGACATCAAAGGTTTGATAAGAATTAAAACTAATGATAAAATATAAACGAATTATTCTTACCAGTAATGGTTCTAGATAAAAATAAATTATCAAAGACTGAAATAAATTCATTGCCCTTACGCTATTACAATGGCCCAATTCATATCATTCAAACCGCTGAACAGGCGAAAGAAGCATGTGCAATCTTAATGAAAGAAAAAGTGCTGGGATTTGATACCGAAACTCGTCCTGCTTTTAATAAAGGCCAGTCTTATTTACCATCCTTACTGCAAATGGCAGGGAGAAAAGTTGTATACCTTTTCCAATTATCCAAATGTGACCTAACTGATAGCATTATCAATCTTTTATCTATTGACGATATAATTAAATCTGGTGTTGCTATTAATCAAGACCTAATTGAATTACAGCAAATATCAAATTTTGAGCCAGCTGGTTTTATTGATCTTGGAGATATTGCCAGATCAAAAGGATTGCCCCATCATGGCCTACGTGGTTTGGCTGCATATTTATTAAATTTCCGAATTTCAAAGTCTGGTCGCACATCAAACTGGAGTGCAAATCAGCTAACTAAAAAACAAATTAAGTACGCGGCAACAGATGCCTGGTTAGGACGCGAGTTATATCTGAAATATAAGCGGATCAATGTCATCTAATATTTATGGATAGGTAATATTTGTGCCCAACAACGCCAGGAATTCAATTGATCTAGCAGATTATAAACATATTGTATTTTTCACGGGAGCTGGTATGTCGGCAGAATCTGGAGTGCCTACCTATCGCGGTAAAGGAGGAGTTTGGCACAAATATAACTGGGAAGATTATGCTTGCCAGGCTGCATTTATCCGCGATCCAGAAGCGGTTTTGGATTTCCACGAAACACGGCGGCGGGTGTTGATCGATTGTCTACCACATGCCGGTCATGAATTAATATCAAATCTGGAAAATAATCATGAGAACGTATGGATCATAACCCAAAACATCGATGGCATGCATCAGCGGGCAGGATCAAAGAATATTGTAGAATTGCACGGTAGCGCTTGGCGTTTGCGATGTGATCATTGCGAGATAATAATAGAGGATCATAACCCAGAGCATTATAACAATTGGAAATGTGATAATGACCATTGGCTACGCCCAGATATAGTCTGGTTTAATGATTTTTTGATTCCAGCAATTACACAAATGGCTGATGAAATAATTTCCAAGTCAGATCTATTTATATCGATAGGAACTTCTGGCGTTGTGTGGCCTGCAGCTGGTTTTCCACAAGTCGCCAGATCAAACGGCGCCACACTTATAGAGATTAACCCGGAACCTTCTGAGCAGAGCGGTCTTTATGACCATGTTTTTCGTGGCAAGGCCAGCGATATGTTAAAAGCGATATTTGGAAATCCTAATTAGGCATATAACTTTATAATACTGGTTTAATGAAAAAAATAGTAAATCTATTATTGATAACAGCACCTCTGTTTGCTGTGGATTTGATATTCTTTGGTGGATACATCCTGACTATGGATGATAATCAACCTGTAGTTGAAGCAATTGCGATAGAGGATGGAAAAATAACTGCTGTAGGGACTAAAGAAAATATCATAAGACTGCGTAATTGGAGAACCAATATAGTTAATCTGCAAGGAAAAACGCTAATGCCTGGCCTTATTGAAGCCCACTGTCATCCTATAGCGACAGCAGTACTGAGCCAGGTAGTTAACGTAAGCGGATTTACTTATAATTCCAGGGCAGAAATTATGGCTACTATTGGTGTCGCTGTTAAAAAAGCTTCCCCAGGTGAGTGGGTATTAGCATTTGGCTGGGACCCAGTAATGGTGAAGGACTTGCATAACCCAATACTGGCAGAGCTGGATAGTATTTCAACGGAAGTGCCAATATTTATTCTTACGCAAATGATGCACCAGGCCTTCGTAAACAATGCTGTTTACAAGGCAGCTGAAATTACCAGAGAAACACCTGATCCTCCTGGTGGTGGGATGTTTCTGAAAGATGATCATGGCAATTTAAATGGTGTAATATATGAGTTCAGCGCATTGCAGCATATTCTAAAGAAAATGCCTAAAACGCCCCAAGGGACTGCTGAACTTTTGCTCAATCTGCAGTATGCCAAATATGCAAAAGCCGGTTATACTTCAATCGCTTCGTTGGGACCGGTAGATATAGCAGGTTATCCGCTGAATTTTATGGCTAACCTATCACGGAATGCGGATGTACCAGTACGTTCATTTGTTTATCCGGTGAAAAAACAGCTTGATCAGTCTAAGTGGCCCAGCGGGTACGGGAACGATCGCTTTCGGATAAAGGGAGTAAAACTATATATGGATGGGTCACCATATACAGGGGGCGCTGCCTTTGCCGAACCGTACCTTAATACTGAAGTTACCTTAAAACGAATGAATTTGCAGCCCGACCATCGTGGCAAGGTTAATTATTCTGAAGCTTCATTGCTGCAGACACTTACAAAATATCATAACGCTGGTTATCAGATTGCCATACATGCACAGGGCGAAATTGCCATTCAAATGATTCTAAATGCGTTTACGGAAATATTGGATAAATATCCCCGAGCTAACCACCGTCACCGCTTGGAACACAATGCCTTAATAACCAACAACCAGATAATTCAGGCACAGAAACTTGGCCTTACCTTAAGTTTTTTCATGGATCATGTTTATTACTATGGTGATCAACTGCCCAAGATCGTTGGCCCTGATCGTGCAGCTAGATTCATGCCATTGGGATCTGCATTTGCAGCTGGTCATAAGCCATCAATTCATACTGATAATCCAGCTACACCAGTTGATCCCTTTCGTGTAATATCAACTGCTATAACACGAAAAACAAGAAATACAAAGGCTATACTAGGTCCTGCTGAGCGTGTTACTATTAATGATGCACTTAAAGCTGTAACTATTAATGCTGCCTGGCAGTTATTTGAAGATGACCAGCGAGGATCAATAACGATTGGTAAAGCTGCGGATTTTGTGCTGCTATCTCATAATCCACTTCGTGTGAATCCTGAAAATATTAATAATATTAGTGTTTTATGTACTTGGATTGATGGAAATAAGGTCAATACTTCACCGTGGACATGGGTAAACTTTAAATTATTATTATTATTATTAATTGATTATATCCATATAGTGATAACTGACTGGTTGAATATGTAATGCATATGTCATCTTGCTGACCAGATATTTTACATAAACTTTTGAAACTGATTAAATCCTGACACAATTAAAATTTTAAATACAATAAGGAGAAACAATGAAGAAAACACCGTTCATTCAAAAGCAGTTATCCTATATCAGTCAACTAACCAATGTAATCTTCAAATTAGGAATCACTTATTTCGTTTATGTTATCTTGACTGATGGCATCACCTTCAACCACGATGTGAATGCTACAATAATAAATAATAGCGAGGTCTGGGATAAAGTTCTGAAAATCCTTGGAGAAATAATTAAAAAATAATATATCCTAAAGAAATACCAGGGGCAGATTCACTACCCCCGGTTTCATTTTGTAAGATACTACTGTATATCCCTTCTTCTGTTAGGATACCATTTATCATTTCGTTGGCGCATATTATTTAATCTGGTGACTAAAAACCTTCTGCGCCTGCGTCTATTGTCTTTCGTAATCGTATTCATCTTAAACTCCCTTTATTCATAAAATATTTAGCGGCGATTTTAATCAAGTAAGTGTAAAATACAAAAACAAAATATCCTGAATTATTTATAAATATAAATGACTGATGGATAATGAATTAACTCATTCATAAATTTCAAGGAAATAAGATAACGAATGGGATTTTTAACCAAACTTTTACTTTATTTATTTATATCCACTACAACATTGGTATTTAGTTATGAATTAGTACAGTACGCTCGTGATTCCATGCGCATATCTAATATGAATACTTTTTATAGGATTATTCTATATTATCAGGGCATAGAAAACCTTACACCGGCATCAGGGAAAAAACACAATCCATCAAAATTCCTTTTTGAGAAAGGATATTTAGAGAACGAATTTCGAGATCCTGCTTTTACAAGTTCCACCGTGATCATGGATGAATATGCTTTTATCCTGATAAAATTCTATGAGAAAGTTACTAAATACGTAGATCCAGAAGCCGTA
>CAYYXU010000027.1:0-17887 GCA_964475645.1 uncultured bacterium
CGGCTCTGCCATGATCAATCACCATATGGGTTAGCTTCACCCAATCCTGCTTATTGAATAATTCCATGAGTTCTAATTCGATCTTCTTCGGATCCTTGAATGTCGTGAATTGCAATAGATTCATAATTCGAATCATATGTGTGTCGATTACCATAGAAGGAACCTTAAAACACTCGCCTAAAATACAGTTAGCAGTTTTTCTCCCTACTCCTGGTAACTTTATTAATTCTTCCATTGATTGCGGGACTTTTCCGCCATGATCTTTTAAGATCGCCAATGATGATCCTTGAATACTTTTTGCTTTTTGATTATGGTACCCGCAAGAGTGTATTTCTTGAGAAAGTCTATTTAGATTGGTAAAAGCGAATGCATTAACGGAAGGGTATGTCTTAAATAACCCCGGAAGAACCTGATTAACGCGATGATCAGTGCATTGGGCGGATAAAATGGTCGCTACCAATAATTCAAAGGGACTTCTGTACTTAAGCGAGCATTTAGAATCGGGATATTCTTTTTTTAGTAAGTGGACGACCTCTTCTGCACGGTTTTTTTCAACTGCTTTATTTTCTATCATCTTCTAGCAATATTGAATCCGGATTATTTAATAGTGCTGATTTCAAATAGACTATTTCACATCCAGATTTACGATAATCATCCCGTAGTTTTTTGTGTATTTGGGTCATAAAACCGATTAAACGTAGATTGGGATATTTCAGTTTTAACGCTTGTATCGCATCGGGAGTAGCTTCGTAGGTATCTAAATCAATTAATACTAGACTATTTTCATCAGCCAGAGTAGATAGGGAATCAAGAAATTTGATAGAGCGATCTAAATGTAGTAATCGAGCTGTAAGCTTGGTCCCTAATTCTATATCATCGGTGTAAAGATAAATATTACTCATAAGGATCTCAGAACAGGTACATGGGCCCAGTCAAATTCATCAACAGTCATTAATTGTTCATATTCATTTATTATTTCCATAATCTGCTTTTTCAGATTATCGATATTTATACCACGGTGAACACCAGAAAAACTGCTAAATTTCTCAGCGGATTTATTCAGCAAACTCTTAGCGCCATTTAGGTTGCCATTGCCTAAATGCACAAAACTTACAGCCAGCTGAATTAAACCCTGGATTAAAGTTCTGTCCGCCAGGTAATATTTTGACCACAATTCTTCCCAAAGTTCATGTGCTTCAAAAAAATCTTTTTCTTCATAAGCCTGCAGTCCCTCGAAAAACAACCTCTCTTTTTTCTCTTCTTCATTCACTAATAATTACTGTTTCCTTCAAACGGTATTGTTTTCCATCCATGGTAACCTTTCCAGCCTGTCTTAAAGGATCATGTTCAAAAAATACCGTCCAGTTTTTATCCACCATTCTTGGTAAAAGTGATCGCTTTTCTTTTATGGTTTGCACCGGATTTAAATCATAGGCCATTACCCAAGCCAAGGGCACGTGGGCGGCCATGGGAAAAATATCCGCTGCATAAAAAACAGTATTATCCCCATCTTTGATCAAAGGATGCATCATACCAATAGTGTGTCCGTAAGTCAGCACTATTTCAATTCCAGGAAGGAATCCCTCTCTATCAGTTACGTATTCAATCATCCCATTCTCGGCTAGGACAGACCAGTTCTCAGCTAAATAACTACCCCGGTCCTTTTCACTAGGGGAATTGGCAAGATCCCAATTATCCTGATGAACCCAGTAAGTCGCGTTGGGAAAAGTCGGTACAATTTTGCCATTCTCAATTGATGTATTTCCACCAGCATGGTCAAAATGTAAATGTGTGCACAATACATCAGTAATATCATCAGGTATAAAACCATATTTTTCCAGAGATGACGACAAATTTATTTTATCCAGATCAATATTGTATCTGGATCTGTTCTTATCATCCCATTTATCACCATTCCCTGTATCAATTATAATTTTGCGTTCATTGCTAACCAACAAAAGGGATCGGGTGACCATCTGAATTCGATTATACTCATCAGCGGGTGCTTCCTTTTCCCATAATGTTTTTGGTATAATGCCAAACATGGCTCCACCATCCAAGCCAAATTGGCTGGTTTCAATACTATACAGCGTATAATTACCGACTTTCATTGTTATTCACCAGGAAATTAATCTTTTTGGCAACTATTGGTAAACAATCTATCGGCATCTTTTTTACGAAATAACGTAAGGCCTCAAGCGCAGAAAGTCTTTCCAAAACTTGATCATTTGATTTAATTATATTTTCAGCCGCTTTCACAAAATAGCTGCCACCATTTTTCTTGAATCTCATTATGTTATCAGGATTTGATCCATCCAGATTTTTATTTTTTGTGGTATTCTGATTGCTGATCCAATGGGATATTTCTCTTTTGAAACCAGGCAGTCGACCGTATTCTGATTCCCATAACCTCCATACAGCAGCAACAGTGATCCAGTCTATTGGTTTTTCACAGTTTTGAAAGATAAGTTCCATATCCTTAGGCCCATTATTCGTACCCACATTAGGTGGAGGCAGTGGCTGTTTTTTAATTGTTTTCAAAATACATTGTACGAATGACCAGACGCGTTCCTTTTCTGGTTTAAACGCAAAGGCACGCAAACAATGATAAATAAATCCACCGTTACCTTCTACATTTTGCAGGGCTAGTTCAGCTAAAATTTCTAAAATAGCTGGACTCCCATCAGCAGCAAGATAAACACGTGCAGCTTCTTGTTCCACTTGAGCAGCATCACCATGTTGACAAGCATCTTCTAAATCACTGATAAATATTGTCATTCCAATTTCTTCATGTGGCATATCTTCCAAAACCTTACGGTCCTTTCTTCGTGAGGATAATCCTGTGATAAAATTACTTGCAAAAGACAATAGTACATCCGAAGGACTGTTTCGTACATCACCCAAAATATTCTTCATAGCGTTGATACAGACAACTGGATGAACAATTGGCTTTGTATTGTGAATAGTTGATACCGATTGAAGTAAGAGAGTTGCTAAGGTCTTTTCAAGAGAACCAGCTAATTTGGAATTATTGAAAGAACTTGATCCAGAAACCACTTGAAAAGAAAAATTTTATTAAAACAAATTATTGTTCTGTTTCAGGATCAACAGCTTCTGGTTCTTTCTTTTCGGCACGATTATATCCGAGGTTAAAAAATACTTGCAATGAAAAGCCAGTGATGCGCGAATTTTCTGAGGGGTGACCAAATTCAGTAGAGTGAGGAAATTCAGTAAAACGGCCTTCTTGTACATAGCTAGAGTTGAATACATCACTGATTGGCATGCTGGAAAAATCATGATAATAGCCTATTTCATAACTCAATTTTGAACCTGGTTTTCCACCAAATAAAATACCAATTCGTGCACTAGTTTTACCACTTATGCCTTTGGGTATATGCATGAATCTTATGCCTGTCCAGGCTGTACCTCCAAGTGCACCTGTTTTTTTATTTTTGCGTTGTCTGAATTTGTAATACGTAAAATCATAATTGTAATTTGGGTTTATACTCCAGGCAAGGTTTAGCATATCCCATTTATTCTCTTTTTCATATAATAACCGACTATAATCAAAACCACTGCCATAAATTGGCAAACCAACTCGAACACCAATATCTGAACGTTTGCTGATTCCTTTACGATACCATAAGTAGGGGAAAACATTTTCTACTGAAAAGGCATATCCATATTCAACATCGCCTTCCGACATCCGTTGAGAACCGACCCGCGGGTGGGATGCGCAACCACTAAAAATGATAGCGATTATTAGCGTAGATGCAACCCGAGTCATATTGTAAAGTCGTTTAAATATTAAATCAAAGTCAAGGGTTAGAGAAATGAATTAAACCCTTGGCTAAATAAAGTATATTAACCGCCTTCGGGGCGGTGGAGTGCTTTTCGGGCTGGCTCTGGAGGTAGATTGACAATTTCTTCGCCAAAATAGTTCCCTATATGAGAAATAATATCTTTAACAGAAATCATACCCTGGATCATACCACTTTCTTCAACAATTGGGATATGTCGAATTCCAAAGATATGCATTTTATTTAAGGCATAGGAAATTGGATCATCTGGATGCAAAGTCTCTGGATTTTTAGTCATATAATCATCAATGGTTACAGTAGTCATATCCAATCCCTTGGCTATAGCGCGGAGTAAAAAATCACGCTCTGTCATAACCCCAATGATCTGGCTATCTTTTTCTACCATAACACAACCAACTTTTTCATCCCGCAATATTTTTATTACAGATTGTAGTGTAGTTCCTGATTGTACTGTTGGATGATGGCGCAGTGTTAATCCTATGATCGGATCGTCAAGTGAAAGAGCTTCAAAAAGAGCGGAATCCGCTTGCTCTTCTAATTCATCCATGCGGGCTAACTCATCATCGAAGTTCTCTGTCATAACTATATATGTAGATTTGTATTCAAAGTTATATCCCTACTTTAAATAAATAATCTTGCGGCTATAAACAATCGGCAAATAATCATCAACCTGGGCTTGAATTGTCATGAAATATACTCCGCTAGAATAACTTTCTCCATTCCAGGAATAACTGTACAACCCCTTATCCATTTTACTTTCTTCAAAAAAAAGATGAATGATACGGCCAGCGGCATCATTTATATATAGGCTAACAACGGCAGCCTGTAGTAAATCAAAAGAAATAGTAGTCTGGGCATTAAAAGGATTAGGATAATTCTGATATAATGCAAAGATCTCTGGTATCATCAACTTAGTTGATCCAGTTCGAGTTAGATCATTTGGTGCACCAAGTGTGGAGAATGAATATGTCTTCCAGCGTTTGTGATCCGGTATGCGACCTTCAGTTATTTTTCTCTCTGTAAAAATTGCTCTTGTGTCAATCAATTCCCATTTACCAAACTCATCCATTTCTTTCAAATCCAGCCACATAAATAGCTGATTAGTATTCCACGTAAATATTGAGTCGATGAATAAAGGCTCGAAACTAAGCGTTGGTGTAAATTCCCAAACTAAATAATCATCAATGAATAAACCCAATACATGGGTCTCAGTGACATTACCATGGACTTCAACGGCAATCTGTTGACTTTCTGGTCTATTTACAACTTCATTTAAACAAAATTGGGCTACTGGTATAGATGCAATGAGCGGAGGATCGGTCATTGAATCTGCCAAAATGAAAAACTGATTATCGATGGTCAAACCATAATCGTTAGTACCTTTTGGATAAGGCAATACTTGCTGTAAAACACCATTTATGACTAGCTCAATTTTGTCCATTCTATCATCTAATTTCACATCAATGATTTCTGCATCTGCATATGTTTGCTGGTCAAGGATAATTTCATTCTCACCATCCCGCAAAACAATTGTTTGAACCATCTCTGCATCGATAACGCCAAGTCTGGTAAAACTGACCCCCTCTGTATTCACCCAGGATCCTAAGGGCAATACTGGGGAAGAACTTTTCAGAATATCCGTTTCTTGATACAATAAATCTTGTACTGTTAAAAGGCGGTGCATTATATGATCAGTAAATTTTATTGCGTGATTTTTCCATTCCGCTGAAGTTAAAAGAAATTGATTTTTTACCAACAATCCAACTCGCACCATTACATCCTCAAGTTCAATACGTAAATTGCTTAAATATTCATCAGAGAAAACACCTGAAAATTCATCGACACCATTAAAGCCTGCATAGGAAATCCAAGGCTTGGGTACAGCATCTATCGGAAAAAGCATGGCTTGAATTATGTCAACCTGATTACTGTCTAATGTTGTTAATATTCTGTTTAATACATCACCAAGTATTTGACCATGAAATTGATCAATGGTATTATGTATATAATTGGCTATCATTTTTTCAGATTGACTTAGTGTGGGCAACAGACCATAATCAAGTACAGGTTTCGCGAAAGGCGGCGCATCGGCAACGCTGGTAAACAATTCCCCTACTTTGGATTCTATTTCAACGCTGTAAAAATATGGCCGTGTTCCGATAACTTCTTTGTCAAGATATCGATCTGTAGCTGTATTAGTTTCAAAAACTAATATGGCATTTGAAAAAGAATTCTGGGTCCGGTATAACCTCACCGATTTTACTTCTATCTTCTCTGGCAATTCCCAAACTATTAATATGGATCCATTACCACTATGAGCTTCAAGGTCAATTAATTGGTTATAAACATTTTCTTCAGAATGAACGGGTGCAAAGACAAATAGCCAATATAATACCGTTAAATACGCAATTCTTTTCATGAGATTAATAACCCGGCGAGACCAAATTTGGGGGAATTATTATCGGAAGGCAAGCAAATTCCGCCGTGAATATTCTAATTATTTTATTAGCGTAATTTTCCGGCTCAAGGCTGTTTGCCCTGCGGCGGACCTTATAATATAAATACCATTTGGTTGGACAGTGGCATTCCAAATGAATTGATGATTGCCAACGTCCAATACTTCATTACAGATAGTAGTGATTAGTCGTCCATTGATATCAAATATAGTTATGTTTATCAGGGATAATTTTGTCACTGACATCGAAATGGTAACTGCTGGATTAAAAGGATTTGGATAAACTTTATCCAATGAAAAGAATTGAGGGTGTTTTGTGGTAATGATTGATCCGCTAGAATTATAGAACAAGGCCGACCAAATATTTACTAGACCATGACCATAATCATTATTTGGCATATCTGCCTGAGACGCGGTCATCATTAATGCTTCTCTTAATTCCATATTGTTCCATTGTGGATTTGCGCTTAACAACACAGCAGCAGCACCGGCGACAAGTGGTGATGAAGCCGATGTACCACTATAGAATACCGAGTATCCTCCTGCTGGGTTTGCAACTGCTACACCGACACCCAGTGCACTTACTTCCGGTTTGATGCGACCATCATAGCTTGGCCCTCTAGAGCTAAAATAAGTAATTATACTGTCCGAACTTACCGCACCAACGGCAATAACCGAATCTGCATCAGCTGGTGCACTGATATAATAACTAAGTGTTTCACAGGGATCTTCAGGTGGATCTTGATTACCCCAGTTTCCAGCAGAAGTAACACACGTCAATCCTAAGCTTGCGGCAATATCAACGCCAATAGTGGTTATAGCAGTATTTCCGTCCATATCGCAATATGAATACCAATCTAAATACCCAAGAGATGAATTGACTATATCAGCACCATTTGCTTCGCCCCATTCTAGTGCAGCTACATAATTATCTTCTTCTTGCATAATTTCTTCAGCAACAATTTCAGTCTTCGCAAGTAAAAATTCTGAACCAAATGCAGGACCAATAAGTGTTCCGGGAACATAAGCACCCATAATAGATAATACAGATGTCCCGTGGTTATGCTGGCCATCATTTTCTTCTGAATTGGTTTCGTTAGCCGTGTTGTTGTCGTTATTGATAAAATCCCACTGATCGATAACATGCAATGAATCAAAAGCTTCATGTGTAAGATCAAATCCAGTATCGATCACTAAAATGCGAACACCCTGACCAAAATAACCGATATCATGGACCAGGTTACAGTTCATCATTTCGATCTGTGTTTGTGCCAACCCATAATCCATTAAAGAAAAATTTTGGTGTCTGGAATATGTCATTTTATTTATTATTTTATTTTTTCTTCTATGCAGTTTTGCCACAGGTTGAATGCCTTTAACAAAGTTCATAGCTGCTATTGTTTTGATCTGATCCAAACTGGCAAATACAGATACAGCATTCAGCCATTTTGATTTACGATGTACTTCTGCACCGACCAAAATAATATCGTTAATATATTCCTGATGCACTGGTACATCATACCAGGTCACTGGTTCAGGGAATAATTTTTTCCGGCGTTCTAACGTTTTTGGATGCAAGGTTACATTTTGTTTTCTTCCGACAAAATCCGATCCCTTATCCTTAAACATTATCCAAGCATGAACCTGATTGTCTTCACCTATAGCATCATTAAGATTTTCTAAGTCCAAATCAGCTGCTACACTAAATGCAGTAAACAAATATAAAATAATAACATATATAATCATTAATAACCCATTATCAAGGCAATCAACGGTCCAATATCATCGATATCAACACTTCCATCTGAATTCATATCTGCAACTGGTAAAAGATCGATAGGTGTCACACTATTGAATACAGCATATTCAATTAATACTAGTAGATCATAAACATTCAGTATTTGATCTCGATAAAGATCACCCTTGAAAAATCTTTGATATCCTCTTATGTTAATATCATCAAAATAAAAGCCGTCTTCTTCTACAGAGCCGTCAGATTTCAATATGAACCGTACGCTCACCTCTGGTTCATAATCATATGCTGAAAGATCAATAAACTCGTTCACCCATTCAACTTGATAACCATCATAGCCAGGCTCACCATTGATCTGTCCACCTTGTCCACTACCAATTACTGTATAATTCCCACTTAATGAAGTCCAAGATACACCATTGGTTGATACCTGAAATTGAACAAAGTCATTATTTGCTTCAATGTTCCATTTTGATTTAAAGGTTACATAAGGATTGACCATACCGGTAAAATTCAGTGAATTGATCAATTGCGTAATACTTGTACCCCAACCACCAATATATTCGCCAATTGGACTATCCGTAATACTGTACATGCCTTCTGCCGCATCAAGGGTAGTGCCCCAATTGTCATCAGTAGACCAAAAAGTCATACCATTCTCTCCACCATCTTGAAATATTAAATCCGGAGTTCCAAAAATAACAATCACACTGTCCAAACGTATAAAACTGCTGCTGTCTTGAAGTGTAATTGCAAGCCCTGCTTTGGTGCCATTAATACTGCCAGTATGCACGGATAGTAATATGGTTGTAGTATCCGTCATTCTTGCTGGCAATTGTTGGATAGTCACTGTTTCGATATTCACTAGACTGGCATCATTCAAGGGATTGATAGTTAATAATACAGATCCATCAGAATTTGTGAGACCACGATTTTGGATCACCAATGATATTGCAACCGTATCTTCTATTGCAGGAAATTGGTTATCTAGTTGACTGTTATAAACGATGTAATCACTGCCAGCCAACAATGCAAAAACTTTGTTACTATGTATCTGATCCTGACAAAGTGGAACCACCCGATCTTCTGATGGCCAAAAATTATCAGAATAAGAACCAACCTCTGGGGTAAAGGATATCAAGCCAGCAGTACCATAAGTCCAATCAACTGCATCACCATTTACCCCATAACCAATCGTTTCCATACCCGTGCCAACTTCATAACCATTAACACGTGTCATCTCAGCCCCAATCTCACGCAATGTTGAAAGATCAGGCTCATCAGGAAGTGTACTATCTCCCCAACTGTGAATAAGGACATTGGAATAGGAATGATAATGGAGCACATTGTTAAATTGTCTTGATAATATAAAATCACTGATTGCTTCTGTTTCATTTTCTGAAAAAGGTGAAGTTCCTCGGTATACGCCACTGCAAGGATTCCCTGATGAACCAGAATTATTTGCGCCCCAGTTGTAACTATAATTCCTATTGAGATCAACTCCCTGTTGATTCCCATTATTACAATTTGAATTATTTGGATTAGGTCTGCGATTTTTCCGATGCATTCCACCACCATTGGGGGCAATAGTTTCATTATAAACATAACCATCAGGGTTTATAATTGGGACAAACCACATTTCCCTATTATCAACTAAAAATCCAGCGGTTGCATCATAACTGTAATTTTCACAAAGCCAGCGAACAAAATAATATAAATTCATCATACTCAATGGCTCCCGGGCATGGGTAAGGCCAGTATATAATACTTCAGGCTCATCCTCATCAATTCCTGGATTATCAGATACCTTGAAGGCCCAAATTGTTCGTCCCTCTATGGTTGTACCTATTGAATCTTTCTGGCTTACAAAATTAGGATACAAATTACGAAGTGTATCCATCTGTGCCTCAGCTTGCAGTAATGTATAATTACCAAGCATAGAACCTAGAGGGAAGTCACGTTCCATATCTGGAGTAGACCTGGAAACAAAATATTCCGTAAGATCATGCTGCAACACATCAAAGGGTATACCTATTTTCAATAGAGCATGTGATTCTTCTTCTGTTACTACGAGATTTAAAGACTCATCTTTATTTTTTCGCACATGATCAAGCGGTATCCCCAGATTATTCAAAGACTGCAGTGTGCTGGGATCTGAGTGAAATACACGTATCTCCTGATAAATATAATCCCCTGCAGATAATATATGGATCGTAATGATAAAATAGACTGATATAATGCGTATGATATTCATTCAGGAAAATATAACATAGAAATTTTCACAACAAAAGAGGTACCAAAAAAAGTAACGCTTTAATTGTTTTATTTATTCTTTATGTAATCAGGAGTTGTCTTTTAGCCATTTCGTTGTTATCGACTTTGGCCGCATAATGGGGATTCCCATAGCACGGTTGAGAACGATTTGACTAATAATTCCCATGGAACGGGAAATACTAAATAAAACAGTGTAATAACTGAATTCTGTTAGACCATAGTGATAAAGTAATGCGCCGGAAGCTGCATCAACATTTGGCCATGGATTTTTTGCTTTGCCATGTTTTTTTAATACATCCGGGACTACATCAAAGAGAGTTTTAACTATATGAAATACATCGTCATTTTCTATATGTTCTTTACCAAAATTTATAAAAGCGGTGAATCGTGGATCAGGACAACGCAGTACGGCATGACCATATCCAGGAATAACTCTTCCGTTCCTTAACCGATCCCAGCACAACTGCTCCAATTCATCCCGGGAAGGAGCCCTGCCAAACTTATCTCTAATTTCAAGAACAAATTTCAAACACTCCTGATTTGCTAAGCCATGCAATGGTCCAGCCAATGCGTTTAATCCGCCAGATAAAGCATAATATAAATCAGAGAGAGTTGAACCTATGGTTAAAGATGTAAATGCACTGGCATTACCTCCTTCGTGGTCACAATGGATCATCAAATACAAGCGCATAAGCTTTTTTAGATTCCCATCAGGATCATTAAGTCCAAGCATATGGGCAAAATTGGCGCCCCAGTCCAGTGACTCATCAGGTTCAATTAAGCCACCTTTTTGAAAGCGGATTCTATATATTCCAGCACCGATGGCTGGTAATTTTGCAATGAGCTTAAGTCCATCTTCCAGCGTTGGTTTCCAAAAATCATCCTTTCTCAGCCCTTTATCATAATTTTTCCTGAAAACTGATTCTTTTTCCATCGCTAGAATTGCAGTGTTAAACATGGCCATTGGATGAGAATCTTCAGGCATACTGTTAAGTATGGTCCAAATATAATCGGGTACAGCAGCATGTTCGCTGAGTTGAGATTTCAAATCTGAAAGAGCATCTTTATCAGGCATTTCATCAGCAAGCAAAAGAAACAATACCTGTTCTGGTAAAATATCAATTATATCTAATAATGGTTTGCCCCTGATGATTAAACCCGTATCAGGCGAAACGGATGATGTATCACAAACCAGTCCCTTTACACCACGCATGCCACCATAAGCTTGGTTCAAGGTAACCTCACTTATAACAGATGAACCATTATTCTTAAGTAGTGACTTGGCGTCATCGCGCCAGACAGGGATTTTTTCTTCCAAAGTTTTATATAAGCTGGCCATTAGTCTCTAATTAAATTTAATGTTCAATTTTGCAACCTCGTAATCATTATTCATCAATCCCCAATACTGGCTGTTACTAAACCTGAATAAACCTTTGGATAAAAATAGGTGGACTTTTGCGGCATCGTTTCACCTATTTCAGCCACTTCAAATATCTGATCAAGATCAGGCGGGTTAACAAAAAATACAAAATCATAATCGGATACATTTTTGATCATTTCCAATGGTGGTTCATTCCCCCTGATATAATCTAGATGCCCAAGATCATGTTGGTTCTTTGTATCAATTCCACACACAGGTTCCAAAATCAACTGATGCAGGATATTTACATCCAATGCCTGTGATGCAGTTGATAAATCACTGGACCAATTTCCTTTCCCTTTATACCTCAATAAATAGGCATTACCAACACGTGTAAGGACACCTAAGTTTATTGTATCCAAAGTGCGACACTGATCCATCTCACTTAACAGTTCTGACGCTGAAGTTATTTTCTCAATATCAAAACGAGCCTTGATTATTTTTATAAACTGATCATCATCAATTGGTTTCCCACAAACAATACGATGTGTTGGCAGGACATGCATACCATCATTATATGCATTCACCAATGTAACCATTACGCGGTCACTTCCATTTATTTCAGGATGATCTTGTGCATATTGATAGGCGGTTTTATAGCGATGATGACCATCTGCTATTATGGCTTTTGTACCAGCTAATACATTCTGGATCGTATTTATCTGTCCCTCATCTATCATACGCCAAAGTCTATATTGAATCCCATCCAACACTGCTTCAATAAGTGGAATTTCTTCTTTATAGGATTCTAGAATGGTTTCCACTGTACGTGTTTGATCGCGATAACTCATAAAGATCTGTCCGGTATTCGCTTTAGTCGATTTCATCAAATTGTACCGATCATTGATATGTTTAGATATAGTTTGTTCATGGGGTAACACATCCCCGCCCAATTTGGTTATTTTCAGATTGGCTATAAATCCTGTACGTTCAATTTGTTGTTCACCCTGGCGAAAGGTTTGGCACAATAGATAAATAGAGGAATCAGTATCCTGTCTCAGGATATCATTCTTTTTCCATTCAGAAAATGTTTTTGCTGCTTTTGAATACCGTTCCATTCCTGTAGAACTGTTTAATATTATTCTAACATAATTGTAAGGGGATCGATCATATAATGCAGCTTGATCAGTTTTATTAATTACATCATAGGGAGGTGCAATTACCTGACTGATGTCACCGACGATATTTGTATTGAATCGCCAGCCCTTAAATGGATATATTTCTGGCAAAACTTAATTACAGTTGAAATAAATCATTCTGTACCAACTCCTGCGCCTGATCTAGATCTTCAGCAAAATCAATTTCAATACAAGGCAAGTCGCTAACATCTTCATAATAAACATCCGATTCATTCAATAATGGCTGTATTGCTGCTTCGAAATAATCTGATTTTCCTCCAGCATCAATTAATCTTGAAAGAGATACGGAAAATGCAGTACAAAATGATTTAGATAACTTTGCAACACCAATAAATTCTCCCAGTGAGTTTTCCTGAATCAATTCTTTACCAATAGCAACTAGCCGGTTTCCATCTCCTTCAATAACTTTTACTTCTTCTCTACCACATTCTTTCACGTCAACAGCAAGAACACTGTCAAATTCTGATTCGATTACCCGTTTTAGTAATGCAGGTGGATATAGCACATCACCATTCATTAATACAGTTTCTGCAGAAATCAGTTTTTCGGAGCATAGGTAAACTGAATAAGATGTATTTGTCTCAAAAAAATGTTCATTGGTTATAAATGTGAAATCCATATCGGGATAATTATCAATAATATAATTAACTACCATCTCTTTAAAATATCCTAAAACAATTGTTATTTCATTCACATTATATTGGCGCAACGCATCCAGTTGATGGCTTAAGATCGGTTTACCACCAATATCTATTAAACATTTTGGTATTTTTTCAGTAATGGGGTATAAACGTCTTGCGACTCCTGCAGCTAAAATTAGACCTTGCATAAACTTGATAAAATTACAGGAAATGATTACAAGTTCATAATGGGATTACAGTAAAGCGAGATAAGTTTAATTCTAATTATGGATATCGCGGTAGGCATTCCAAATCTGATTACTGCTAATTGTATTCAGACATATCATCGGTTCCAAAGTATTGCCACATATATTATCTCCGCACGGACTGCAATGCACATTTGCGGTAACTACATGGGTTAAGTTACCCAAAGGGCAAGTCTTTTCTGGATCTCCAGCCCCAAACAACGAAATGGTTGGTATGTCAAGATCTGCTGCAATATGCCCCAATCCAGAATCAGCGGCAATAACTGCCCGACATTGGGAAATTAAGGCAATACTCTCGCGCAAGGTATGTTTTCCACAAAAAGAAATAACCTTATCATATCCAACTTGCGCAATAATTTCTTGCGATTTAACTGCATCCCTCTTTTCTCCTATGATTACAAATTGGTTGTCAACCGCCAATTTATCTTTTAGGATTTCAATCCATTTCCCAATTGGAACAGAACGTGATTTTGCTACACTGCCTATTAATAGACCAATTGGATCTTTTACATTATTTTCTTGCAATATTTTATCGGCCCATTTTTTTTCTTGATCACGAAGCGTAATGCCCACATGTTGAAAATTTTGAGCTTTCTCACCATTTTGTAATAAGTATATAAATTTTTCAGAACGATGAATTGCCTCTTTTGGTGAAATGATTTGATCAGTAAGAAAAGTTTCTCTCATCTGGCCAGCAAATCCTATACTAACGTTGGATCTTGAAAACCATGCTATAACGGCGCTACGAAATGATTCCGGTAGCACGAAAAATATATCCAAATTTAACTTCTGCAAACTTCTACCGGTTTTGATCGTATTGAAAACACCATTCAATTCATTTTTCGTTATCGGTAAAACTTTATTTATAAGCGGATGATTATCATAAATATCCGCTACCCAATCTTTGGCAATAACAATCAATTCATCATCAGCATATTGTTTACGCAGCTGTCCAATAAATTTCAGTGCCATCACTGCATCACCGACCCAATTTGGGGAATAGATACCGATGTTCACCTTACTTTTAGCTCCTTTTCGATCGCGTCCAGAAGCCTGCTACTGGCCTTACCATCTGTTTTATAAAGATATTTCTCGCCGGCATCAACACGCACCTTAGACATTTCATCCGGGTATTCTATAGCGTGATATACTAATCCATTGAGTTGTGCAGGTTCATTTATCCTGTAAACAAAATCGATTGCATCAAATCTATCTAAATCAAGCTTGCGTTTAAATCGTCGTTTAAAAATGCGATGCTTCAAACGGATCGAAAAACATTCGGCCATAATTATTGGTCTGTCCAAGGGCAGGAACTCAAAAATAGTGGAAGATATATCAGAAATCAATAAATCGGATGCTAGCATATAAGGGATAACATCAATGTCAAAAGGTTGTGCTAAAAAACTATTTTTTAAATTATCTGTTACTGTACGAATTAGCACACTCTGATATTGATACCGTTTTTGAAACCAACTGAAGTTGTGCAATTTAATGATCAAATTAAACTCATTGGAAAACTGTGCTAACTCAGGACTGATTTTTTCTATAGATGAAGGATAAAAAGAAGGTGCATACAATACAGTCTTCTTTGTTGGGTCTAAACCCAATCTATCTAAAATATCTGCTTGCGAATTATCGTATTCTATTAATGGATCACATTTTGAATAACCAGTTAGAACAAGATTCTTTTGTCCTTGTTTTTGCAATATATCATATCGTTCCTTCGATTCGACAACACGAATATCAATTCTATCAGTGATATCACGATAATATGTTTGTTTTAAGCCTATTCCATGATATACCATAATAGCCAGTGTGTTGGGATCAGCTATCTGCTCAATTTTACCAACATTACCAACAATGATAATTTGGAATTTTCTTTCTTTGAGCTTTTTCACCCGGGTAGTCTCATTGATCGCAGTTATGGTTGAAATTTCATTTTCCTTACATACATCGGAAAATATATCTCTTTCTTCCAATGGCATTGTAAGAGGTATAGAGGCATAAATTTCATACCCCCCTCTATTTTTCATTTCCTTTATTATTGGGAAAAAACTTGGCAAATAATATGCACGATGACATTCAAAGAGTATGGAAGCCAAGTTATCCTCCTCTACTTAAACGTTTTAAGATTGCATCACGAATACGCACGGAAGCTTTCCCATCGAGCTTATAAAGCATTTCTTGTTTATACTGGGATCGTTTTTTGTCATTCGGGTCATGATTGAAAAATGCTGTTTGAAGAGCGTTGGGTAATTCTTCAGGCTCTTCCAGTTGAATACAAAAATCTGTCATTCCTTCACTCATTTCTTCATTTAATCTCCTTTTGTAAAGCCGGTAAGGAAACAAACGATGGGATAATCGTAATTTATAAAATTTCGCCAGTATTACTGGCTTATCAATCGCCATCATTTCATAAATTGTGGAAGATGCTTCAGTTATTAATACATCAGCAGCGGAATAGAACGGCACAATGTTGTAAACTTCAGGACCCAGAAAACGAACATGGTCATATTCACTTTCCATCCGTTTTGCAAGGTCAATTTGTCCTTTGAATTTTATTCCAGCAAAATTTTTCAAGAAAAAGGCCCATAGATGCAATTTGATAATCAAATTATACTTTTTTGTATTTTCCCCAATTGATGTACCGAATTTCTCCATGGAACTGGGATAAAATGTAGGCGCATATAATATCGTCTTACGCTGGGGATCAAGTCCTAATCTATCCAGTACTTTGTTCCGCGGACTCACCAAACCATTAAAAATAGGGTCTAGTTTAGAAAAACCGGTAAGTATCAAGTCTGTTTCTACATTATGATTTCGTAATTGTTCTTTACGTAATGGCCCCTCAACAAATCGTAAATCCAACCGAGGATGGTTGTCTAACCAATAGGATGGTTTCACACCGATACCATGATAAATCATCCCCACAATTGTCGATTCTGGTACAAATTTATCTAATTCATATCGCGACCATCCACAAATGAAAACGTCTGGCTTTGATGATTTTATTTGTTTTGCACGATCATCTTCATTATCGCTGAAAATGACCTGATTTGTTTTAGCTTTAAGAATTTTTTGAATTAATTCATATTCAGGTTTTTTTATTTCTGCTGATACGGTAAGTGTTACATTGAATCTGTCATCACTGGATAGCAGATCTATTACTGGTTCAAATTGGGGGAGGTGATATAAATGATAAACATCAAAAACGATATGAATAGGTAAAGATTCTGCCATGACTTTTATTTTAAATATTTAATTCAATAGATTAACTTTTTTTTTAAAGCGATTGCAAAAATTCAGTAATCCGTTTAGTAGATTGTCCATCATTGAAATAAAAACATTCATCAAGCATACTTTTATAAGATTCTGGTTTATGGTTTTCAAAAGTATTGTTCACAAAATCTGATATGCTTGAAGATTCATTGTAAACAGTCGCAATTGTTTTTATATCCATTGTGGATGGCATTTCGTGCAAATCCGTATAATTGTTGTCTAAAATAACTATTGGATTTTTCGTTATCAAATATTCGTAAGTAATTGAAGATGTATCACTAATTAATAAGTCTGAAACAGCAATATCGTACATAGTATCATTGGTTAATATATTTGCCGGATTAGATATATAAACATTATCAATTTCTCTTTTTTCAAGCCACCTTTTCATTCTAGGAATATATTTTCTGTCAAAATAATGTGGTCTTATTATTAGCGAATAATCTTTGGAAAGCTGTCTACTGAAATTTTTGAAATATAAGTGTAATGTACCATTACCCCATTTCCAAGTTGGTGCATATAGTATAATTTTTCGTGTTAAATCTTTCACGCCCAAATACTTTAAATATTGACCTTTATTAATATCTCCATTAAATAATTCATCAAACCGGGGATTACCAATTTTAATTAATTTTTCTTCCGGAATATGGATACCACTATCATCCAACTTTGCCATGTGCTTTTTCCCTGTAATGAAATGAAAATCATACGTAGTTAGTGTTTTTACTGAACCACCATACTTTTTATCTCCTGAACCATGACCCATAAAAATTTTTATACATCCATTATCTGAACAAATTATAGGTGTATTACTATATGAAATGATCACACCCTTCAATCCAGTTAATTTTTTAATATTT
>CAYYXU010000028.1:0-17855 GCA_964475645.1 uncultured bacterium
ATTGCGTTCCAGCATATTTGCAATACTATCATATAGACTCATTTCTTTTTCATCGAGATTTAAAGATGCAAATAAACGGTCCTTAATAAACATGTAGTCTGAAATTAACAGGTTGTGAAACATGTCTACTTGCCGTAATTCTTGTTGCTGTTGGTATCTTTGCAATAGGAAAAATAACTGAGTCTGAAATGCAAATCTCCCAGGATCATCATAAAATTCAGACAAAAATGGGTTCTCCTCGAATTTTTCAAGTACCAGTTTTGCACCTAATCTTTCAGAAAGTAATTTTGCCAAACTGGTTTTTCCAACTCCTATAGCACCTTCTATCGCAACATAATTCAAGTTTCTCATGCGTTTTTTTCCATTACATGTTTAACCACTTGACTTTGATCCGGACATAACTTGAGTAATTCAGATATAGTTTTTCCAATTTTTTCTATTTTGTAATCTGGCAATAATTCACAAAATGGATATAGAACAAATTTTCGATTGACTATATCTGGATGGGGGATAATTAATTCATCTGTTTCTATAAAGACTTCGCCATAGCATAAAATATCAATATCAATAATACGCGGCTGGTTTTCTCTCCTTTCTTTTGGACGACCTAGGAGTAATTCTGTATGTTGGACAGCATCCAATAATTGAAATGCCGAAAATTCTGTATTACATGAAATAACAGTGTTCAAAAATTTGGGTTGATTTTTCTCATATAAGGGTTCAGACTCATAAAAGGATGCACTATTTATATCACTTATATCATTATAAATACCTAAAGAAGTAATTGCTGCGGCTAAATTTGATTCACGATCACCTAGATTTGACCCTAGGCCTAACACTGCTAATTCAGGCATAATCAGATTTTTTCCGCTTCAATTCCACCTCTACTGTATCAATTACGCCACTTACTGGTGCATTTGGTTTACGAACACGAATTACTACAGCATCAATATTGTATTTTTTAATGACAGACCGCGATATGTTTTCAGCAAGCGCTTCTAAAAGAAAATACCTTTTTGACTCTACACAATTATTAACCGTTTTATAAACTGCCTCATAATCAACTGTATCATGTAGGTTATCGGAAAGACCTGAATTTTTAAGTGACATTGATAATTCAAGGTCAACTTCAAATTTTCCTCCAAGCTCTTTTTCTGATTCGTTTACACCATGGTAACCATAAAAGAGCATATTCTTTAAACGTATGACGCCCATAGGGCTTTGAATTTACTCTAGTGATTTCTCGCTAGTCAATTAATGAAAAAGAAAAGCCTCCCAAAAGGGAGGCTTTTCACTGTATAATTAATGAGGTAAACCTCAATTACATCATTCCGCCCATTCCACCCATTCCTGGGTCCATCGGAGGCATTGCTGCTGGGGCTTCTTTTTCAGGAATTTCAGTAATAGCAGCCTCAGTCGTCAAGACCATACCCGCAATTGAGCAGGCATTTTCTACAGCCACACGGGCAACTTTAGTAGGATCAATAATACCGACCTCGAACATATCCACGTAACTTTCATCACGAGCATCGAAACCATGGGCACCTTTTCCATCTCGTACATTTTGTACGATGATAGATGCCTCAACACCTGCATTTTCGCAAATCTGACGAATGGGTGATTCAAGGGCTCGACGTAAAATATCCACACCTACTGATTGGCCGCCTTTAACTTTCAATTTATCTAAAGCATCCTGTGCCCTTAACAACGCTACACCACCGCCGGGAATAATTCCCTCTTCCACAGCTGCTCGGGTTGCGTGGAGTGCATCCTCAACACGGGCTTTCTTTTCCTTCATTTCCACTTCTGTAGCAGCACCAACATTGACGACAGCTACGCCACCGGAAAGCTTAGCCAAGCGTTCCTGTAGTTTTTCACGATCGTAATCAGAGGTTGTTTTGTCGATCTGAACTTTAATTTCGTTTATGCGAGACTTGATTGCATCTTTCTTACCACCGCCATCAACGATCGTTGTATTATCCTTATCTGACACTATGCGCTTGGCTTTACCCAAGTATTCCAGGGTAGCATTTTCCAGTTTATAGCCGGCGTCTTCAGAGATTACAGTACCACCGGTTAACACAGCAATATCTTCCAACATTGCTTTACGACGATCACCAAATCCAGGAGCTTTTACTGCCAGTACTTTGAATGTGCCCCGCAGTTTGTTCACAACAAGTGTAGCTAATGCTTCACCTTCCACATCTTCAGCAATGATCATGACCTGCTTGCCTGTCTGGACAACTTTTTCCAATAAAGGTAACAAGTCTTTCATGTTGCTAAGTTTTTTATCATGGATAAGGATATAGGCATCATCCATTTCAGTTTCCATAGATTCAGAATTAGTGACGAAGTAAGGTGACAGATATCCACGGTCAAACTGCATACCTTCTACAAACTCAAGAAATGTTTCTGCCGTTTTGCTTTCTTCCACTGTTATTACACCGTCTTTGCCTACTTTTTCCATGGCTTCAGCAATTTTTTCACCAATTTCATGATCATCATTTGCCGAAATAGTTGCCACGTTGGCAATCTGTTTGCTGTCAGGCAGATCTTTGCTTTGAGATTTTAATGCTTCTACAACAGTATCGCGACCCGCGTCAATACCTCTTTTGAGGGACATTGGATTGGCACCTGCTGTCACGTTTTTTAGGCCTTCAGCCACAAGGGCCTGGGCAATTACTGTGGCCGTTGTGGTACCATCACCTGCAACATCGGATGTTTTAGAGGCAACTTCCTTCAACATCTGTGCGCCAACATCTTCCAGCTTGTTTGATAGTTCAATTTCTTTTGCAACAGTGACACCATCTTTGGTAACTGTAGGTGCACCAAATTTCTTTTCGATCACCACATTGCGTCCTTTAGGACCAAGGGTTACCTTTACTGCATCTGCCAGTTTATCGACACCAGCCTTAAGGGCATTCCTTGCTTCGAGATCATATGAGATTTCTTTTGCCATTATTTTATTCCTCCTTAAAGGATAGCGAGAATGTCACTCTCGCGCATAATTAGATATTCAGTTCCTTCAAAGGCGAACTCAGTACCACTATATTTACCATATAGTATTTTATCCCCCTTTTTGAGATTCATTGCTATTTCACTGCCAGCATCACTTATTTTTCCTGGGCCGACTGCAACAACAGTCCCCTGCTGTGGCTTTTCTTGGGCTGTATCGGGAAGAATGATGCCCCCTGTGGACATTTCTTCAGCGGGCGCCGGTTCTACCACAACACGATCTGCTAGAGGCTTAAGATTAAGAGCCATTTTTTTTCTCCTATTTTTAGATTTCTATTATTTAATTATCTATTGCTATTATACTATTAAATACTATCTGCTAATTTTGCAGCGCCGAATATATATTTTCTTATGACAATTATACAACAAATATTAGCACTCTAATGAAAAGAGTGCTAATAAAGAAATTATTTATTTCCCAGTGCTGCCGAACCCGCCCTCACCACGAACAGTTTCTGTAAGTTTTGAAACTAGTTCAATATGAATTGGACTACCATCCATCGCAACCAATTGAAACAATCTTTGCCCTGATTCAACTGTATATGGTTCGTTCTTCACATTATCGACCGCAGCCATAATTTCACCGCGATAACTTCCATCAATTAAACCAACCGAATTGCACTGACGTAAGGGTGTCTTGGAAATACTCGATCGTGGCATCAAAAAGTAGGAATTCCCTTGAGTATTTTCACAGGCTATATACGATTTAATTATCGCCGTTTCTCCTGGTTCTACTGTTAAATTGTCAATTACAAACAAATCAAGACCTGCATCACCGTCATGGAAATGACCGTGATTTTCATATAAATCACGAGCATAAGTTGATAGTGGTTGAATTTTAAGATGCAAAAAGTATTAACCTATCAAAAGATTACAGGTATAAAATATTTAACCTCAAAAAACGTAGCAAAACTCATTGGATTTATTTCTAGGAACTCACACATTATGACTGCCAGAACTATAATAATAGATCCAAACATTAGCCAACTTTTGATTCTTGGGAATTTTGATGTATCAAGGTACGTATTGGGAAGGGAATATCAATACCTTCTTCATTATAGCGCTTATGAAGACGTTTGACAAATATGTCAATAATATTATGTTGGTCACCATATTTCTCAGCTATAAAATAAACCTTCAAGTTTATGCTTGATTCACCAAATTCATAGAACCGCACTAATGGTTCTTTATCCGTATTACAACCCTCAACATCTTTTGCCACATTTTTTGCTACATTCTTGGTTACATCAGCAACATGCTCGAGATCACTATTGTATGATACCCCAACAGGAATACGCACTGAAAAAGAGGATTCTCTGGAATCAAAATTCTTGATTATTGCAGTAGATAATCTTGAATTGGGGATATTAATGATATTATTAGTGCGTTCCAGCATCGTAGTATTGCGCCAAGTAATATTACTGATATAACCCCTTTCTCCAGAATCGAGTTCTGCAAAATCACCAGGTTGCACTTTACCACTTAACAGTATATGTAGTCCGCTAAATACATCACTTAATGTATCCTTCAATGCCAAAGATATCGCTAGTCCACCAACTCCCAGTGCTGTTAGGATTGGCGTAATGGCAATATTCAGAGAATCAAGTATTATCATAAGCCCGATACCCCAAACAATTATGTAGACAAAATTTGTAAACATAGTGGTTGATGGAAAACCACGCCCCTGTTTTTCTGCCCATAAATTGAATAGACCAACCAGCATTTTGCTAATTGTCACCGTTACTGATAAAATCAGAATAATTAGAATAATTGTTGAGAAGTGTTCTTTATAGGTTAAAAATGGGTCCGATAATTTGATGCTTTCAATAGCAATATTTAGAGTCGCAAGAAAAGACCAGAGAATAATATGCGGTTCGATTGAATTAAGAATAATATCATCACCACGCCATTTTGTCTTATCAGCTAATTTTGACAACCGACTATGAACAAAGCGCTTTATTAGCCATCCTAAAATAATCCCAAGGACTAATATTAATATAGGATGACTCCAATCGAACATTTGATCTAGAATTTTATCTAACATTGGTGCATTAAATTACGCTTATTCATACTTAATCCGCACTGGAATATGGACCAATAATTACTTGCTTTGACCCTCCGGGGAACAAGATATCCTCATTAGGAACGCCTTGTGCGACCCAGGTTCGTTTTAGAATGAGCAAACCTTGATCATAGATATTCAAGGACTGCAAATCAAAATATTCACCCCAATTCCATTCAATGCCATGCTTACTATTATTTTTGTAGGTACACTCATAACTTGGATTACCATTGCTATGCACATTTGATTTTGTACGAATCCCAATAGCAGTAGTTGTTATATCCACACCAGTCGCGGTCCAAACTTTCTCTTGGATAATTTCATTGTCACGATAAGTTAAAATTCGTTTAAAACGACCATTATCATAATATTCAAAAATTACCACAGGAACGCCATCAAAGTAATATCCTTCTTTCATCGTTGATCCAGAGGGACTAAAAACTCGCATCAAACCTTGCAACTTTCCAGAAGAGAACATTGCAGTACTCGATAATTGTTCAGTGGTATACCATCGCAATACAATTCCATGTAAATTATCCTTTAGGTATGCACCTTCTTCTTCTATGTTACCTTCAGAATCCCAGTATTTATATGGACCAGATCGCATACCATTGGAAAATGTAATCTCTGATTCAGAAGTCCCAACACGATAAAAGGTTGTCATTTTTCCGTGTAATTTATTTTTTAAATAAGTCATTTTTTTACGTGGTTGCCTACCATCATAGTAAATGGTCACCAAACCGTATAATTGCCCTTTAATGTATGTCTTAGTGGAATCCTTTTGACCTTTTTTATTAAACCATTTCCACTTATCATTTTTTAATCCCTTGTTATAATACCCCGTAACAGCTGGCGTACCATTAGCATGCCAAATTTTATATTCTCCATTATATTGATTGTTATTGTATACAATAAGCGAGTCCAATCCTTTTTGGTCGCTAAACCAATTCCACTTTCCATCTTTTTTGTTATTTTTATATTGTCCTATTATTTTCTTTTTACCTAGTTTATTATAGATTATAAAAGGTCCATTCTTCAAACCGTTGTCATAGGTTAATTCTCTAGTTTTAATTTTATTTTGCCACCACACCCAATTGCCATGTGGTATATCATTGCGGTATTCTCCAGCGGAAACTTTCTTTCCATTTTCATCAAATTCTTTATAATACCCATATTTCTTATTTTCAACATATTCCATGAGTTTATGGGGCTTGCCATTACCAAAATAATCTATATATTCACCATGTAACATTTCGTTACGAAATGTCCTCATTGAATCAGGTAAACCATTTTTTCCCCACCAAATCCATTTATCGGATAATTCCCCATTTAAATATCTGCCTTCTGCTGATTTGACACCTGTTGAGTGCCATGAAAAATATTGACCATTCGCCTGATTGTTTATTATTTCTTGGTGGTATTGCCTCATACCATTCCGGTAATATTTTATCAATTTTACTGTAATAGAATCCTTCACAAGGCCATTCGTGATAACTTTGTATTCACGCGCGAATTTAGCTTGACCATTACTATATATTTCCATGGTCTGGATTGGTGGCGCACAACCAGTAAAAATCAAAACGAAGCTACCAGTAATGACTAGAAATAATCGAAAATCTACGATCATAAACACAGTTGACTATCCAAACTTCAGTAGTATAGCACCACTAGGAGCTTTTACAAATGTTTATGAACAGGTAATAATTCCCTTAGCAATCAATATAGGAATTACGATATAGAGTAGTGAATCGCGAATCAGATAAAAGAGAATAAAAGCTACAACGGCTATGGAACCTTTCTTTTTTAGTAGCTTTAAAAAGCCACCGTCTTTACGAATTTTACCCCAATCAAGGATGAACTTCGGTTTTAATAATTTCATTCATCCTCAGGCTTAATTTTACCAAATTTCAAATTCTCATATTTTTCCCAGATAGTTTCACCGGAAGCTTGCTGAAAGCGGAAGGCAAAGACAAGCGCATCCATAAATGAATTGTTCTGGAATTCTTTGTGAGTGTAATACTCATCAATCCAACCGATAAATTCCAATAAGTCAGTATTATCGAGTTGATCAAAAATACCAAAAACAGTTTCTGCTTTGTTATCGAAGTACCATTGGGTTACTTCACTATATCCGGCCTCTTTTTTTAGTGCATCATAAGTTTCATAAACTTGAGTTAGATAGGAGAATAAATATATTTCCTTCTCCTTTTGGTTAAGCGTCGTCCAATATACGGAAATCAAATTGCGCTCTGTTTCCTCAGTTCCTTGCGTGAGTGCTATTGAACCTGGATATAATAATAATAAAATAAAACAAGTACGGGTAATAATAGAAATTTTGATTTTATTATTCATGATACTTTGTCTGGATTTCAACCCTTGAACATACGATAAAAGCTACCAAATTGGAAAACTGGTTTTATTGAATATTTTGTTATTATTCATCCATCTAATTCAACCCAATCACCATTTTCTTTTATCAAGTCGATTAGAGCGTCTACTGCTTTATCAGAAGGTAGATTTCTTTTGACTACTTCGTAACCCTTGTAAAGAGATATCTGACCTATTCCTGTTCCAACATAACCATAATCAGCATCTGCCATTTCTCCTGGGCCATTTACGATACAGCCCATAATACCTATCTTTACGCCCTTAAGGTGGTTAGTCTTTGATCTAATTTTTTCAGTTATATCCTGTAAATCAAATAATGTCCGACCACAAGAAGGACATGAAATATATTCTGTTTTTGAAATACGTGTCCTGGTAGCTTGCAATATTCCAAAACAAGTCTGTGTAATCAAATTGATAGGTTTATCTGCTATTAACCAAATACCATCACCAAACCCATCTATCAACAATGATCCTAAATCCGTTGCACAAAATAATCGAAATTCATCTTTCGTGCTGGCATTATAATCTCTACGAATAATAATGGGCACATCCCAATTATTATTAATTATTTCAAAGAAAGCTCGACGCTGCTCAGCGACCCCATGTTCATTGTTGGTGTCAATTACTAACACGATTGACTGTCTATTATCTAACGTATATAGTTCAGGTCTGAAGCAATCTGAAAGTGATATGCTAACAAAATTAATATTACTATCTAAACCTGTATACTTTAAGTAATGATCCAAGGAAAATAATGGCAAGGTCTGGACTTTTTTTTGCCAAGCATTTCCGTCTTGGATAATACTAAGGGTACCAGGCAATTCAAAATTCACTTGTCCTTTCCCAATATAAACAAAATCAGCTGCTTGATCACTTATCGTCCATTTATCATGGTTTTCAGAATAAATGTATCCCGCATCTATTAAATTTTCTGGCATTAATTTATCAATAGCAGATAAATCGATTATTACCCGCGGCACATTTTTACCACCTATATTTCCTGTAGGATCTGTGGATCGTCTGGTATAATCATAAGGTCTATAAGGAGGATTTTTGGTAGACCTTATTTCAGAATGACTGTTTCGTGTGCTATATCTTTGTACTAGTTGTTGAGCTACTGGGATTTCCAACTCAGGATCCTCGGTTAAGGACACACGGATTGTATCGCCAACACCATCCTCTAATAAACTGCCAATACCAACTGCAGATTTAATTCGGCCATCTTCTCCTTCACCCGCTTCTGTAACTCCAAGGTGTAACGGATAATTCATTCCCTCCCGCCTCATCATAGCAACTGCCAAGCGATATGCTTGTACCATGACCCGTGTATTACTGGCTTTCATAGATAGTATCAGATCATGATAATCAAATTCTTCACAAATACGGATAAATTCCATAGCAGATTCAACCATACCAAAAGGTGTATCACCATATCGACTCAAAATTCTATCCGATAATGATCCATGATTGGTACCAATACGCATTGCGGTACTGTTTTTTTTGCAAGTCTTTACTAGGGGGATAAATCTTTCCCTTATTCTATCGAGTTCTTTTTCATATGATGTATCTGTATATTCGATAAAATCAAACTTTTTTCGATCTGCATAATTCCCAGGATTAATGCGCACCTTTTCAACTATATTAGCAGCAATAAGTGCCGCATTAGGAGTAAAATGAATGTCGGCAACTATTGGTGTATCATAACCGCAACTTCGAATTTCTTCCTTTATAGTTCTTAAGTTCTCAGCTTCACGCTTGCTCGGAGCGGTAATACGAACTAGTTCTGATCCTGCTTTAATCATTCGTAAAGACTGATCTACTGTTGCTCTAGTATTCATTGTATCCGTAGTTGTCATCGATTGAATCCGTATTGGATTATTTCCACCAATGCCTAGAGAGCCAACCATTACTTCTCTTGTTGGAAAACGTATGTATTTAGTCAGGTTTTCACAAAATTCATCAGGTTTAATTTCCATTAATCAACCCCCTGCCTAGTGAAAGGTGTAAGGATATATTGTTCTGCATTTTCCATTGCAAAAGTAAAATTATCAAGGTCAATGCAATCCCTATATAACCTAACAGCTGTTTTTCGATCTCCTAAAATATCGTAGATCTTACCTTTCAATAATAATGCGTTGCCCAGAACTACATCTAATTCAGCCCCATAGTTATTTATGGCTATATCCAAAGCACTCAAGGCCAAAGGATAATCTCCATTCAAATAATGATATAATGCCCACTCGTATTTCCGGTAAGCAAGATACCAATCCTTGTGAATATCCGTAAGATCTGAAAACATTGTATCTAATTGTAGTAATGATTGGTACCCATCAGTTAAAAGGCCATTATTAAGCAGACTTTCAGTATAAAGTACTCGGTAATAATAACGTTTGGGGAAATATGTAACTAAATCGTGACTGAATAGTAATGCAAATTTTGGCTTAGGATCTACCCAGAGATGCAAAAATATCAACGTTCCTTTGGCTTCGATCCAAGACCATTCACCATTTTCAGCAGCATTTAGAATCTTTTTTTCGCCAGTAATAGTAGAGGGACTTAAATCAAACATTCCTGCAGTCCAGCGAATAAGAAAATTTGACATTCCTGCATAATACTCAACAATTCCAAGTGGTAACTGTGTATCAATTAAATCAGGGTATTTTTGCGCAACATCCAAAATCTGTGTAAAGCCCCTATATCCCCATATCAACGTCATTAACCACTCTTTTTGACCCAAATATACCCTTGCTTTCAACCCTATGGATGACCCAAGATATAATTTATAATTTGGATCATCTGGAAATCGTTCCACTAAATCATTATAAACGGGAATAATTGTTTCGATATCCTCATTTAGCATATGCCAAGTAACATCCAGTGGATCATGTGCTTGACTATGTAACCAGCGAGCCGCAGCCCAGGTAAGATGCACAGTTGGATTTTCTGGAAAATCCAACCGAGCATTGTTAAGAATTGTTATCGCTCGACCCGTCTCATAGTTGTAAAATGCTCGAACGGCTTTCCAGACAACGTCATCTCCGGGGTATTCCGCTGTAAGCAAAGTACTTGTAAGCAGAAAAATGCTAAAACAGGAAAATTTCACATCAGGAAAATAAGAACGTAAGATTAAAGGGAAACAGTCGAGATTGAAACGGTTTCTAAGAACCCAGGCGTTTTGACAATATTAACCAGCCTTTTGCATCATTAGCATCTGGGTTTATTTGTAAACTTCGATTCCATGCAGCCTTCGCTAATTGATGCTCATTCATCTTCCAATAAGTGACTCCCATACCAGTATAGGCGCTGGAATCATTGGGTCGTAATTCCAAAACTTCTTGATATGAAACCAATGATTCCTTATGCATACCTTTTTCTTGATAGTATTTACCCAATGTCCTGAATGCACCAGGTAACCAGGCATAAGAATTTGAATTAACACTTAACGCTTTCTCAAAAGACTGCCTGCCTGTGCTTGGTTCACCTAATCGATTATATTCAACAGCTAAGATATAATATGCTTGAGGTAACAAATTCCTTACAATTGGATGCTGGCTTTGATAATGCAGGAGATCTTCCCATACAGATGCCGCCAATCCCCATTCCTGGGCATTAAAATAACTCAAGCCCTGCATGTAACGTGCATCCAAGTCCTGGGGATCTAGATAAACAACATCACCAAAGCTAAGAGCTGCATAAATGTATTTGCCCATATTATAGTAAAGGTTACCTAATCCTAAATGTGATTCTTTATGTTTTGGATCAATCTTAATGGATTGCTGGAATGCTGCTTTGGCAAGGTCAATTTCACCCAAATCATTATAAGCGATTGCCTTCAAAAAGATAAATCCATTTATATCAGGATATTTCTCAGCAGCTTTTTCTGCCATTCCAATGGCATCATTAAATAGTCCATCATTTATTTTTTCATGTATTATGGTAAATTGCTGCGCTGGCCCTTCTGGTGCCTTAGCAGCAGTACGAACTAATATTTGCCGACTCATTTCCACTGCTGGTGAATCTTTTTGATGTACTGCCATAGCGTCTAAAGTGGCCTTGTGATTTACATCCAGATCTAATGCCTCTTCGTAGGATTGTTGTGCTTTTTGAAAATCCCCCAATTTTTGATATAGTGATCCAAGAAAAAAATGGGCATCTGGATTATCATAATGGCGAGCAACTTGACGCAGGTATACGTCTTTTGCTTTACTCCAATTACCATTTACCTCATAATGTAAGCCCAACTGCCTTTGCATTCTAAGATCGTGAGGTGCGCTATCAGCAGCTTGTTCAAAATCAGCTGTAGTGTAGACTGGACGGGATTCTAGTTTAGACAAATGCTTTTCCTGGCGCGGTTTTAAATATTTCATGGCTCGGCCCATCCTGCGGCGACTATCAGAAAGATCATTATTTAAATCATATAACTCACCAGCTAACTTCATTGCGCTAAGTGTTGGTTTTTTAGCTTTTACTGCTACTTTTTTCTTAGATTTTCCTTTTTTCAATATCCCAGTTATTCTGGATATATATGAATTTGTAGTTTTTGATGGGGCAATCTTATGCGCCTTTTTAAAGTCACCCAACGCACCACGGTAATTTTTTGCTTTGTATCGTTTTTTACCTCTATCTACATATTTTTTTACCTGGGCCTTTTTACTTGCTGAACTCTTTTTACCTTTCGACCTTTTCGAGCTTTTCCTTTTACTGCTACTTTTCTTTTTACCTGGTGATTTCTTCTTGGTAGATTTTTTACTTGTAGATCGCTGGGCGTATAATTCAGATGTATGTACAGGTAATATACCAGTAAATAATAATAACAATATTACCAGCCGGACTACCCATTTGGTATGTGTATGGCGCATGTGGACTTAAAGGAATTTACAAAAAGACATTACTACAATGTCAGTGAAAAAATATCTTTTTGGTATCTTCAAACACTACCAATTAATTCATATTCATTAAAATCGTTAATATTAACATTATAAAATGCACCTTTAATTACCTTACCATCTATACGGACAATATTATCTATTTCAGGTGAATCATACTCGGTTCTTCCCACCGCAACAGCCTCACCAACTTCATCAATTATTACTTTTTGTGTTTGCCCCACCATAACACCGTTTTTCTCATAATTAATATTATTTTGAATATCCATTATTACAGCTTTTCGTTCATCCTTTAATTCTCTAGAAATATTATCTTCTAATTCTGCAGCAATTGTACCCTCTTCTTCCGAGTAAGTAAATACTCCTAAATGATCAAATTTCATTTCCAATATAAAATCAGTTAACGCTTTAAAATCCTTATCAGTTTCACCTGGATAACCAACAATTAGAGTTGTCCGAATCCTTATATCAGGAATTGCAGTCCTTAATTTCTTAATTTTTTCCCGGATGCCATCTTGATTAAGGCCTCTACGCATCGATTTTAATAATGGATCCGATGCATGTTGGATTGGCATATCAATATACCGGCAAACTCTATTCGATGTTGCTATTGCATCGATTATGCGCTGGCTCAGATGTGCTGGATGTGCATAATGGATCCTAATCCAATCAGGAGCATTATCCATTTGATCCATCGCATAAATCAAATCACTTAAGTATATCTTTTTTGATAGATCCCAACCATAAGTAGTCGTATCCTGTGCAATTATCATTATTTCTTTTACTCCAGAATCGACCAAATGACTGGTCTCAACAAGGATCTCTGGTAAGTTCCGACTCTTTTGTAAACCACGCATTATAGGTATGCTACAAAAAGAACAACCATTATCGCACCCTTCCGCAATTTTTAAATAACTATAGTGTGATGGCGTCAGAAGTGAGCGATAAAAAAGAGGGTCATCTCTACCATATTCTTCACCAGTTAGAAATGATGCAATTTGCTTATGATTATTAGTGCCAAAAAATCGATCTACTTCAGGGATTTCTTCTTTTAACTCTGAAGGATATCTTTCTGAGAGACAGCCCATTACCACCAATTGTTTAACAATGCCAGATTTTTTTAATTCAGCGGCCTGAAGTATTGTATCCACTGATTCCTCACGTGCAATATCAAGAAAACCGCAAGTGTTGACTATGATTGTATCCGCCTTATCAGGTTCATTAATTACATCAAATTTACTATGTTTAAGTCCACCAAGTAGAATTTCAGAATCGACCAAGTTTTTTGCACATCCGAGACTAATAAGATGCAATTTCTGCCTTTCTTCAATCATCAATAGTACCAATAATGGAATTTACATAATGTTCCTGATCAAATATTTCAAAGTCTTCAATATTCTCGCCGATCCCAAAAAATTCTACGGGAATATCTAAATCTTCGTTCAATGAGAAAACAATACCACCTTTAGCTGTTCCATCCATTTTTGTCAAGATTGCAGCATCAATATCGATATAATTTGAAAATTCCTTGGCCTGAAAAAGCGAATTCTGACCCAGGTTAGCATCAATAGTAATCATTGTTTTCACAGAATAATCTTTAAACTTTTCTACAATGGTACGTTTCATTTTCTCTAATTCAGTCATTAGGTTTTTATGCGTATGGATCCTTCCTGCTGTATCAACAATCACAATATTAGAATCATCATTTTGTGCGGCTTTTATTCCATCATAAATAACAGCAGATGGGTCCTTTGCAGATTTGCTGCTTACTAAACGGATACCAATTCTATTTGACCAAATCTTTAATTGCTCTAAAGCCGCTGCCCTATATGTATCTGCCCCAACTAAAATAACACTTCTTCCCATTGACTTGTAATAATGCGCTAATTTTGCTGCAGTTGTAGTCTTCCCGGTACCATTAACCCCTACTATCAGAAACACATATGGTTTATTTGGTAATTTATGAATTTCTTCCGGTAAAATTGAGAGCATATGTTTGCGCACTGCATTTATAAAATTTTTTGTTGCGTTTGTTTCCACTACTTTAATAATACCAGAAGTTGTATGAATTCCAAGATCCGCTGTAATTAATGTATCTTCTAGCATTTCCAGCGTTTCTAATGTAACCCGTTGTTTTATTAAAATATTGAACGCACCAGCTATACCTCTACGCGTTTTTGATAACGCTTGGAATAGCTTAGTTATCACGAGTCTGTTGAAGTGTTTTATACTCTATGATAAATGTTTTAAAGTACTTTATCCAGCTAATAATTAATAAATATGACGCTGTAACCAAGGTCAAAAATGGAAGGTAAGGAACACCCTGGATATGGAAAATATGTAAAAAAACACCGAGAGTTGTAATTCCAGCACCCCACTTCCCCCACCAATTTGAATGTAGTACAAAATGCGTGTGGTTCAATAAGTAAATCGCAGGTAGCGCTATAGAAACGTACCTAACTAAGTAAAAGGAAAAGAACCATATTGGGAATCGACCTTCATAGACCATAAAGGCTGTCACAGCTAGTATAACTATAAAGTCCGCAATTGGGTCAAGCCATTGTCCAAGATGAGTCACACCTTGTGATTTCCTTGCAACCCAGCCATCTAAGGTATCCGATAAAATAGCTATTACAATTAACCAGAAAGTAAGGTAAAGTTTTTCCGGGTCCTTCAATGTAAAAATAATAGGTATCGCCAATAATGCGCGACCAAGACTGATGAAATTTGCCAGTGTTAAGATCCGGGATGGATCTGTTATACGTGGTCGTTGATTATCTTTGTTCACGGACTAAATCAGGGTTTTCCATGATACTTTTTGTATCTAGGTTCAAAACTTTATCGCATATACTGTGGATAAATTGTTCATCATGAGAAATAATAATACAATGTTTTTTATTTAATATTTTGTTGATGAAACAAGCTAAGGTTTGTTTCTGCCGCCAACCTAAACCAAAAGTCGGTTCATCAAGAATGATTAATTCATAATTACTGCATCCTAAAAGAATTATCATCGCCAAACGCAGAGCAGTCCATTGTACATCAACGGCCGGTTTATTTTCAATTATATTCCAATTAATTTGATAATCATTCATCATATTCAAAGCTTGGTTAACGAGAAGTGGGTTCAATTTTCCGAAATGCTGCAAATCAAGAAGAAATTCACCAAGTGTAACTGTACCTAACATCTTTTCTGGAAATTGATTTAAATATCCTATACTAGGCGATTTTCCATCAATTTCTAACTGAAATTCGCCCGAATAATCAGGAAGTATGCCGCTGAAGATTCCGGCAATTGTGGTTTTACCGGAACCATTAGCACCAATGATACCAAAACAGCGTGTTTCTAAAATTTCAATACTTAAATCATTAAGGATTATTCTTTTATGATCATAAAAATATGTTAAATGATCGACGATCAAACGCAGTTTTCCAGCAGGATAATTATTGCGCTGATATTTTGGTAATGATCTACTTTTAGTAATTTCAATAAATGAATCAAGTGTTAGTTCCCAGACAGAATCGCCAAACTTTAAATCTGAAATATCTGATGTGAACCATAAAATAATACTACCAGTTTCTTTAATATAATTATCTAGACGCTTTACCTGGTCTTTCTTTGCTTTATTATTTAAAAATGATAGCCCATCATCTATTATAATTAAGCCAGGCTTTACGCTTAATGCAGTTGCTAAGTTGAGCAATTCCTTCTCACCACCACTTAGTGTTACCGGGTGCCTTGTTCCATCAATAATGAAATCCAACTTATTTTTTATTCCATCGACGATATATGTAACTTCACTAGGAATTGGAAATATACATTCAGGCGAAAAAGCCAATTCTCCATCTAAGGTCGAACTTACAATTTGATTTTCTGGATTTTGGAAAACTGGAATCGTTCGCGTTGGTTTTTCATCAATTTTCAAATCAAAGTTTCCTATTTCTGTATACATACCACACAATTTTTGGAAAAATATTGATTTCCCAACGCCACTTTCACCAAAAATCAAATGTAACCCTGATGAAAAATTGACTTCATAATTCTGTCCAAATTTTGGAAACTGAATATGAAACTTTAAAATATTAGTCACGAATAATCCCTCTAACTACCCTAGTTGCAGCACCTATATTCTTATGAATAACATCTGTAGCTGCTAAACTAGCTGGTATTATTTTTGAGTTATCACTTAACAACATATTTATTTTATCAAATAATCCTTGGCCATTATCTATAGCCCAACCACCGCCAGAATTTATCAATTCCTCTGCTTCATGGAAATTCTCATATTTTGGACCAAATAAAATTGGTAGTCGTGCTATTGCTGGTTCCATTACATTATGGATTCCACTGGAGAAACCGCCCCCTACATAAGCTATAATCCCATCCCAATATAAGTGCGATAAAACACCAACAATATCCACTACAATTACCTGGGGATCATCTTTGTCATAAGGTGTTTGTTTGCTAAATACATTAACCTTATATCCCTCTTCATTAAATCGTTGTATCGAAGCATTAATTACAGAAGCAATTGGTTCATGTGGCACCCATAGAATTGATAGGCTTTCATGATCATTTAACAATTGTAATACACTATCATATATAACTCTTTGATCTTCATCATGTATACTGGCAAATATTATTCTCTTTTTTCGACTCAGTACTGATTTGGTATGTTCCATTGTAAATTTATCCGCTGTGCTCTTTACGTGATCATACCTGGGATTCCCGAGAACTCGCACAGTCGTATTACTTGAATTTTTTAGCATCAATTCTAGATGATTGTGATCAGATTTAGTAATAGTATAAATTGAGTGGAAATCCTTGTAAACATGGTGATAAAAGTTCCGCACCACAGGTAGCAGTTTTCCTGTCTCTTTTTTAAACCTTGCTGCAAACAATACTGTGGGAATTTCAAGTTCTTTAGCAGCCCAGATAAGATTGGGCCAAATATCATAGGATGCAAAAATTAGTTTTTCAGGCCTTACTAAATTCAATGCTGATTTAACGGCCAAGTAAAAATCAAGCGGTAGATAGATTTTACAATCAATAGATTCATCATTTACGTGATTATAACCGGATGGTGAAAAAAAGCTGACAATTATTTTAGCATGAGGCTCAACCTCTTTTAGTCCTAATAGCACCGGTTTTGCCTGCAGGAATTCACCGTGGGATGATGTATGAAACCAATAAATTTTCTCACCCTCACTCAAATCATTGATGTAATTTTTTAATACTTTCCTTGAATGAAATCGGCCCAATAAACCAATCCTTAACTTTTTGTTAAAAAATATACCAATTAAACCAATAATGACCATTATCGGTATTATTATGAATTCATATACAAAAAACCAGAAATATTTCATCTGGCAAGCACACCTAGAACTGCACGATGGACATCTGTGGTAGATATTTCAGTCATACAATATTGATGTGAACGGTAGCAGGGGCGCTTCCCATTTTGACTACATGGTCTGCACCAAATATCTTTTTCAATTACTAC
>CAYYXU010000029.1:0-17826 GCA_964475645.1 uncultured bacterium
CATTCAAAAACGCTACTATATAGAACAAACCGATTCCAATGCTTAATACGGCTGGCATGAGTAAATAATGGCTGATATAACGGTATAGGACCAATAATGTGACCGCAAATATGGCACCGGGTACCCACCGGATCAGCATTTCTGAAGTGAAAAAAGTGGAGAGATTGCTGATCGTTGGATCTACATCAGTCATCATGCTGAAGGAGAATTGTACAATCAGCCAGCCTGTACCTGCTAAAAACCCCCCAACAACCGGAAAGGGTATGAATCGTACTAGCTTTCCGAGCTTGAATTTCCCCAGGATGTAGAAAAACAAACCCACTAAGATCGATGTAAGTCCAATCGTAACGAAGATAAACTCGTACTGTTCTTGAGAGGACCAGCCTGATCCAGAAGTAGCAACAATGGTGGTAGTCATGAGCGCTAGAATTGCAATTGGTATATCCTGTGGAGCGCTAATAATAATGGGATAACTAGCAGTAACAGCTGAAAAAAGCGCAAAAATCAATGATCCAAACAGGAGAATTCCAATTCCCTGCGGTAAATAAATAGATAATTCACCGGTAAAGATTAGGGCTCCCAAAGCCATGGCTGACACCACAAATATGATACCATTAACTAAACCAGCAATGAGGCTTGGTAGGATATTAGAGTATTTTGAATTTTCAGCCATGTTCAGTGCACAAGATAATCAAAAATACGATTATATGTTTAAAGAATGTAGATTATAGCTGGAAACCTATTCAAAATAATCATTTCCAATCTGATTAATGATATTCATAATAATACTCAGGGAAAGTTGCACATTAATTCTAGTTGAATTTTATGACTGGGCATGTAAGCTCAAATAATAAATAGATATGAATATGTTCACTATGATTTCGTAAAATAATCTTGATGACCACTATGGATAAAAAGAATATTCAAATGGCAGAAATGCCTCTGCCATGTAATAATTTGAATGAAACACTCAATTTTTTTACTGATAAACTGGGATTCAAAATTGAGTCTATTTCTCCGGCTGACAAACCTTCCCTTGCTATCATCAGCGGTTATGGCATACGCATCCGGTTAGAGCCAGGAAATAATCAAGACCATGGTTCCATCAATCTGTACTGTTCAGAACCTAATTCTGTAGCTGATGGGAAAATAAAGTTAACGGCACCAAATGGTACCTGCATTAATCTTATAAAGGACAAGCCTTCGCTAGATATTCCAAAAGTAAAACAAACTTTTGTACTTACTAAAGTGAAAGCATCCGACCAATGGAGTGAAGGCCGAGCAGGAATGTGGTACCGTGATCTTATCCCCGATCGTCAAGGTGGTTATGTAGTTGCATCCCACATTAGGATTTTAGATGGTGGTCCTGTCCCAGACTATGCACATTATCATAAAATATTATTTCAGATGATCTACTGCTACAAGGGCTGGGTCCGACTGGTTTATGAAGATCAAGGTGAGCCTTTCATCATTGAAGAAGGCGACTGCGTACTCCAGCCACCTCAGATTCGACATCAGGTATTGGAAAGTTCACCAGGCATGGAAGTGATCGAACTTACCTGCCCTGCAGATCACGAAACGTGCGTGGATCACGAAATAAAATTACCGACATCTTCAGTAGACCCTCAACGCCTGTTTAATGGACAACATTTTATTCGGCATGAATTTGCCAAAGCAGAATGGAAACCATGGCGAATGGAAGGTTTTGAGGCTCGGGATATTGGTATTGCTTCTGCCACAGATGGCTTGGCTGGAGTACGGGTCGCCCGTCCTGTTGGACAACCTTATCCTAAATTCGTATCCCATAATGCAGACTTACTTTTCATGTTCATCTTAAATGGGTCCGCTGAGCTCAATTGCGATAAAATTGATCCAGAATTACTTACCGCTGGTGACTCTTTTATTGTGCCAAGTAACATGAAGTACAGTTTGTCAAAATGCTCTAAAGACATGGAGTTATTAGAGGTGGCACTTCCAGCTGTGTTTAATACCACTCGCCATACCAAAGGAGTTGGGTAAAATTCCTAGAGTTATTTTTTCATCTCAGAGTCTAGACATATACTCGACCCTATAATATTTAATATAATTAAAACGATTTAATTTGGACTGAAAGTTGGATAAGAATTAAAGAAGAAGATTATCTTTCCCAGCAAACAGGAAAAAGCGGATGATCAAGAGATTCACCTTGTTTAAAAGAAGATAATTCGGGGAAAGGAGGCGATGTTTCACCGGGCCGATCTGCAAAAACAGCATCATCGCCGATCCAGCGAGAGCTAAAAGCGCGACGGCGAGTATATTTACTAAGATTTCCCGGCCCTCCATGTAAGGTTTTGAAATGAAATACAATGCAATCCCCCAAGTCTAAATCCCAAGATAAAATTTCGTATTGATCGCGATTTGCTTCTATATCTGGAATTGAATCAAAACTACCGGGTTTATAATTGTATTCCTCATTAGTTAGGAATTTTTTTGGCATAAACATTTTTCCCCAGGTGTGTGATCCGGCAATAAATTCAAGACCTGCTTTTCTTGGCACAGGATCCAACGGCAACCAAATGCTACAAACCTGATTTCCATCAACACAATAATATGGTTGATCATGGTGCCAGGGTGTGCGTTCTGATGTTTTTGGTTCCTTTACTAATATGTGTTCATGGAAAATTCGTATCTGATCTGATTTGGTAATACGTCCTGCAATCTCTGCGGCGGGAGAGTAAAATAAAAATTTTCGGTATTCATCAAAGCGATTCCAATTACAGTAATCATCATAAAAATCCCCATCTTTATCATCCGGCGTATATTGGCAAGCGTGGGGGCCAGGATTTTTTCTATTCTTCTCTATCCCTTCAGCCAAAAGTGAAAGCCATTCAATGTTAAATGCTTTTTTGAGCAAAATGGCTCCTTTATCGTAATATTCTTGAATTTGAGAATCTGTTATCATCCCTGGTTCACTCTGCCATAGAATAATTTTTGTACTTCAGGACTATTTATAATATTGGGCTTGTCTTTATAGCATAGTGTACCTACATATCGCGTTCTTTCTCCCTTAACAGGCGTTACACGATGCAATGAATAGTATCCTGCAAATATTAGTAAATCACCCTGCTCAACATCAAGAGTAACTACGCTATCATCATTTCCATTCAGAACGGCACCTAATTTTGATAGATCGTCATAGTCATTATTGCGCAGATCTGGGACACACTGAAATAGCCCTCCTTCAAATGGTTTTTGAATTAGCAAAGTGATCGTAACCTGTGATTCATCGTAGTGCCAGCCATGATTCTGATACTCTCTCATACAGTTAATTGTAAGTGCTGCCATGGGATCAGCCATGCGATACAGATTATGACCTAAAACTATAGACAGAAAATTCATAAGTGGATCCCAATTATATAACTGGTGCAGAGCATCTTGGGCTTCCATGAGATCGTAGGGGATAGAATTAAGTGAGGTGTCATCCCTTATCCTGAGTGGATGGTCTTTTGGTAAAGATATATCATCTTCCTCAAAAAAAACATTATGATTATCCCTGCAGAAATGTGACTGGTGAATGGACTGATCGGCTTCCTTTGCCATCCTATCAAGAATAGGCTCATTAACAAATCCTTTCAGAATAGAAAAACCTTCCTTTTGCAGAGAAGATTTACATTGATTAGCCAGTTTTTTACAATCATCAGAATCTGGAAGATGAATGGGATATTTATCAGTATTTATATATTCTGTAGGGTTCCCCATAGATATATAATATAAAGTGTTTTACACATTCTTCTGAAGATTAAATTCTCTTCTTTATTTTGAATATGCATACTAACAACCAATCAATAAAACTTAAACGTCAATTAGGCCTATTCGATAGCTCAATGATGGTAATAGGCATTGTTATCGGATCAGGTATCTTTATGACTACCGGGCTAATGGCAGAGGCGTTACCATCTGCATCTTTGATCTTACTGGTGTGGATTTTAGGTGGATTACAGATGCTGGCTGGTGCACTAACATATGCTGAACTAGGTGCTGCAATGCCTAAAGCAGGAGGGCAGTATGTATATCTTCGAGAGGCATATGGACCATTGCCCGCCTTTCTTTTTGGTTGGGTAGCATTTGTTGCCTATATATCGGGAACAAATGCCGCAATTGCTGTTGCAATTGCTGAACATTTAGGCTCATTCTATCCTAACCTATCGACCCACAATAGTATAATAGGTATTGGTAGTTTTTCAATATCTGGTGGGCAGATATTTGCTTTGTCTCTAATTCTTGTTTTATCTCTTATAAATTATTTGGGTATTGTATTTGGAAAGTGGATCCAAAATATTTTTACGGTGTTGAAAATTGGCAGCATTTTATTGTTCGCACTCGCTGGATTATTTATTTCTACTGGGAATCACCTAGATCTTTCATTAAATCCAACTAATATGAGTATTGGATCAATGCTAACTGGTATGGGGATCGCTTTGGTGGCCGTAAACTGGACAGTAGGGGGGTGGGAATACGTGACTTTTGCAGCTGGGGAAATCAAGAACCCTAAAAAGAATCTACCTTTTGCTCTAATTATTGGTACGATAGTGATCCTTGTGTTGTATTTCCTGATAAATATTGCATATTTAAAGGTATTACCAATGGATACTCTTATAGGTGAAATAAAAGTTGGAGAAATGGCAGCTAGAACCATGTATGGACCAGGAATAGCGGGCGTGTTTGCTTCGGTTATTATTATCTCAATGTTTGGCGCTTTAAATGGCAATATACTCGTTGGCTCAAGGGTTTATTTTGCTATGGCTAAAGATCATTTGTTTTTTAGCAGTGCTGCCAATATTCATCCAAAGTTCAATACACCGGGCAATGCGATTATTATTCAGGGTTTTTGGGCCGCAATTTTAACTTTGACTGGCACATTTGAAGAATTGTTTACGCTGGTGGTGTTTGTTAATGTTATTATGTGGATCGCCGCATCTTCAACCGTATTTGTATTAAGGAAAAAACAACCGAACCTGGAACGGCCATATAAAGTATGGGGCTACCCGTATGTCACAGCTTTTTTCATCCTATTTTCATCGGCAATAATGTTGAATACGTTTATTGAATCACCGGAACAATCATTAATGGGATTGGGGCTTACTCTTTTAGGTATTCCGGCCTATTTGTACTGGAAAAAGAAGAATTAAAGGTGGTTCATTTTTCCATTTCCGGTTCAAGATCTACACCCAGCCCATCTGCAATTCTATTTATATAATTAAAATAACTTATCACCTGTGCCGCATCACTTATTGCGTTTTGGGAAAAACCGAACGCCTCCAAATCGCGAACATCTGATTCCACCATTTCCGCAGGAGTAAGGGTAAGTTTCATGGCCCAGGAACAAAGAGCTTTATCTTCCTTTGATAAGTCTGTGGTTTGCCAGTCGTGTTTCAGGTGGTGAGCTTTTTCTTCGTCCTTGACTTCATCCCGGAAGTCGTCCCCGTGGGCTTCAATTCAGTAATAGCAGTGATTCACCTGGGACACCACTGTTGCCAGCATTTCCCGCTGGGCCCGTGACAGTTCCGATTCACCGTACATGATTGCCAGATACATACGCATGGATTCTTTCAGGGCCGCCGGACTGAGACTCATTATTTTCAGAATATTGAATACACGCCCTGAGCGGTGGATTCCTTTATCGTATTCCTGTTTTACGATACCTTCTGCAACCTTGGGGTCAACTGTTTTAATAAAAGCCAATTCTACGCTTCCTGTTCCAATAGATGAAAATCCTGTGCCATTCGTGCTTCATAATTAAATCCTTCCTTTCGACCACTGGCTTTGCCGGAAAGATATACGAGTGTGCCAAGAGCTATGCCACCCAATGTCCACAGGAATACATCGGCAATAATCTGAATCAAAAAGAAGCCCATGGAAATAATCGTTACACATCCTAGAATATAAAGGGCCCAAACCGGCGGTTTGAACTTGGCTGATTGATATAAATCCCGATTTACTGTTGGTAGACAAACCAGTGCTATACCCTGCATGATATAAATAATAAAAATACCGATCAGTCCTGTGCTCATCAGAAAGTAAGCTGACTTTGTCCATACCAAGCCGGTGCAAATGACACCGCTGATGATGAGGCTTATATGTGGTGTGTGCCATTTGGGATGAATTGCGGCAAGGATAGGTGGTAGAAGTCGATCTTCGCTAAATACAAACAGCATACGTGATGGCACCAAAATGGAACCATTAATACTGGTTAAAAAAGCGCTCATTGCACCAATGGCCACTATTTTAGCGCCCCAGGGTGGTAAGTACGTGGCAGCGGCATCAGCCATAGCAGATTGCGATTGGGCTAGCGTTTCAGCTGGCAACACACCAAAAGCTACGAAAGCCATAGAAAAGAATATGAGCACCGATGCAAGGACCCCTTTAACAAAAATCATTGGAAGTGTTCTGGTGGGATCTTTGGTTTCCCCAGCCACTTGGGCCAGCGTTTCAAAACCGGCATAACTGAAAAAGAGCATGGGCATGGCTTCTAGAAGACCGCCAATTCCTTTTGGTAGAAGTGTATCATAATATTTCATATCCACTGCAAAAATGCCTGGAATCACCAAAACCAGAATACTTACAATTAAAATACCCAGCATAATAGTTTGGATCAAACCATAGTGACGGACACCAAAAAGATTTATTACGTAAAATAAAATCATCGTTAAAGATGCCCATAGTCTTGGATCGGTGCCCGGAAGAAAAAAGGTCATGTATTCTCCTAGGCTGGTGGACATGAATGAGATGGCGCCAATAAATGCCAGCAGCTTCATCCACATCGCAATAAAACCCAGATAATAGTTCCTAAATGTGCGAGAAATATGAATATAGGCACCACCCGGACGCATCCCTAGTGGTGTGGAAACAAAAACACTATATGCCAAAGCAGTACAGATTACAATTGGTGCAAAAATAAGATATGCCAGCGGAACGGCAGAACCAGCCACAGCACCCGCTTCACCAGTAACTCGAAAAATACCCGCACCAACCAATATGCCGATAATGGTAGCATAACCGGATAGTTTTCCAAGATCTCGTTTCAGTGTTGCCATAAGAAAGGGCGAAGCTAGGGCGGTCAGTCCCCCAAATCCAGTATGAACTTTTTTATGGCTTCGTATGTGTTAATTAAACTATCGGCACTGACCCATTCGTCAGCGGCATGTGCGCCATGTCCTGCAGGGCCAAATAAAATGGATGGTATACCCGCTTGAGCCGCCAGTGCAGAGTCTGCCCAGTAAGATATGCCACAATAATCTTTATCTCCAGCGGCTAGCTTTAATTTTCTAATTAGTTTGTTTTCTGCTGATTCATTAGGAGGACGGCTGAAAATTTGTCGACCGACGACCTTTTGATCCCCAGTAGAATTTTTAACAGCAGAAATCACGCGCTGCAATTCAGCATCCAGCTTTTCCTGTCGATCGCCGGGCAGGATGCGGCGTTCCCAATTAAGTTTAGAATGGGCAGCGATTACACTTTGGGCTGAACCACCGGAAATGAGCCCGGGATGGAGGGTAGCATGACCCAAAAAAGGGTGGGGTTTCTCGGCAGCTAATTCCTGGTTAATCGTTTCTAGCTCTTTAAGAGCATAACTAAGCGGAAAAATGGCATTAACCCCTTGTTCTGGACGACTGCCATGTGCTGCCAGCCCTTTTATTTCTATTTCGAACCAGGCAAATCCTTTATGACTGATGCCGATATTTTCTTCAGTAGGTTCCAAGAAGATTCCTAGAAAGGGCTTTACAGGCAGTGCTGGGATGAAATGCTCAATCAGATGTTCCATACCAATACTCAGGTTTTCTTCATCAGCTACGAAGGTAAAAACTAAAGTGATCGGGCAGGGATGTTTGGAAAAATAGTCAGCCAATCCCATTTGAATTGCGCAGCCAGAGAGCATATCATATGTTCCCCGACCATAAAGTCTGTCTCCTTCTTTTTTCAGGGTAAAGGGGTCATCCATACCTTCGATACCCACTGTATCAATATGACCATTCAGAAGTAATATTCTGTCCTTGTCTTCACCGGATAATATAGCGGTCGTATTGCAGCGGTCATCAATCACGGTATGTATATCAGAGGATATGTCCAACAGTTGGAAATGACCTTGGATATATTCTGCAATATCCCGTTCTCCTTTACCGGCAGTTGAAAGATCCGGATTCACGGAATTAATCTGCACCAGATGCGTGAGGTATTGAATTAATTGATCTTGCATTGGTTTTCCACCAGTTGAGGTTAAAAAGTAATAGTGAATCTAAGCTATATGTAATGATATGGATGGTTTTTTACAGATCGTCAGACCCTGCGCTATATAATCAAAATATATTCCGTTTAAAATTGAATAATTTTTCAAGCGATAAGCCTCTAAATTTTAGTATATAGATTTATCAAACACCGATATTTTATTAGGTTAATTAGATAAAAAAAATATTAATTTATTATTGACTTGTTAAAAACTCCTACTTAGTATCACTTTATTGGTTATACAAACCAAACGCTTAAGATATCTAAACAGTATCAATAAATACAATTTTTAATCAAGGAGATATGGTATGCGAATACTACAATATGTTTTAGCAATAACTCTGTCAACGGTGCTTTTGATGGCCGGTCAGACAGGAAAAATCGCCGGTCGTGTAACAGATAGTGGGTCAGGTGATCCTCTTGTTGGATGTAATGTTATGATTAGTGGCACGTCTTCCGGTGCAGCAACCGATGCAAACGGTGAATATTTTATTATAAATCTTGTTCCAGGCAGTTATGATGTAGAATTTTCCATGATTGGATATGCAGCATATACTGCAAGTGGAGTGCAGGTTAATATTGATGTAACCACTCCTGTGGATGCTGCTTTAACCGCTGAAGCTTTAGAGATGGCTGGTGTCTCAGTTACAGCCGAAAAACCACCAATTGAAAATACGCTTACATCCAGTAAACAAATTGTTTCTGGTGATATGATGGCGGGTATGGCAGTAACCGATGTTAATGATGTTGTAAAAACATTACCTGGCGTAACAGAATTTGGTGGTGAATTGCATATTCGCGGTGGCCGCTCTGGTGAGGAAATGTACCTTGTTGATGGCGCTTCGGTCACTAATGCTGTATTTGGTGGAGAGGCCATTTCAGTCAATCCTAGCATGGTGGGTGAACTGCAGCTTATTACCGGTACATTCAATGCTGAATATGGGCAAGCTATGTCAGGTTTGTTTAATACTGTTCTAAGAGAACCAACACCAGGGTTTCAAGCTAGTTTAGGCTTTAGAACCTCGCTCGGTCAAGGCTATTTCACAGCCGATAAGGGAGATTTTCAGGGCAAAGATGTCTATGCTGAAGCCGAAATCATGAGTGTGGTAGATGCCACTGGCAATTATACAACAGCCGTAGAGGGCACAGATTATACCAAGGTAAGCACCTATGGTGACAAAAAGACAATTTTGGATTTCAGCGCTGGTTTTGGCGGTGATCCATATGGAGCCTATTTTTCGTTGCGTACATTAGATGATCCAGGCCGGTTACCTGGTTTAGCTAATGACTTAATGAGTATGCAGGCCAAGGTGAATTACCAATTAGGTGGCAATCTTAAACTAAGCGCAGAGACGATGATTGGTAGCCGCAATAGTTTTTATGACCCAACATATGATGCTGAACGAATGGATGCTGGGATGGATGTCTGGCAGTGGCTTATGGCACTGGATCAATACCCGCGTACCGAAGAAAGCACCACCCAATTCGGCTTAACGGCTAATTATGTTATGTCTGCCAGCACAAATATTAACGTACGATTGGACATGATGATGAGTACCCAGGAAGATGGTGCAAAAGATTCTGACGGAAAATTTGTTGATTTTGTAAACAATAAACAGGTAACAAAAAATACTATGTATAATGGCGCGGAAGGCCCTAATCATACAAAAGTTATGGAACATGGCGCCGCCGCGAATGCATGGTACAGTTTGGAAAATGTATATGGCCACTATTTTAAATCAGAAAACACCACTATCACTATCGGGGTTCATGCAACCAATCAGTATAATAATCGTCATTTGCTCAAGGCTGGGTTTGATTACCGAATGTTTGATATTAACCGTTCGGGTCATGACGTCTGGTATGGCCGTACTTTAGGTTTTACTGAAGATAATCCAAGATTACAACACGCTAGTTTTGGTGATGCGAAGCCAATTGAAATTGCAGCCTATGTACAGGATCAGATGGAATTTAGTGACATGATCCTGAATTTAGGCTTGCGCTTTGATGGGTTTAACGCTGGCTCTGATAAAGGCTATTGGGCAACGGATACAGATGATATGGCGGCTGATGCAACACTAAATCCGTTTGATCCTTCTAAAAGGAAAGCAACAGAAATGAAAAGCCAAATCAGTCCCAGGCTCGGTGTCTCTTTTCCTATGGGGGATGATATGGCTTTCCGTTACTCTTATGGGTCATTTTTTGAGCGTCCGCAATTATATAGACTATTAAACAACCATATGGCCCAGATGGATGGCGGGACAGAATCAGGTTTCTTTATTTACTTAGGGAATGCAAACCTGGACCCAAAGAAAACGTCCAAATATGAAATGGGTCTGCAGTATAGTGTTTCTGATAACTTGAAGTTGGATGTAGCTGGTTATTACAAGGATATTTCAAACCTTGCTGCTTCACAAGAGGTTTATGCTGTTCCTTATCAAGACGATGGAACTGGGCATGATAATGCAGCTGGTTGGGGAACGGATGATACATTTGAAGCAGCTCATTATAGCTTCATGGTTAGCGATCACTATGGGAATATTCGTGGATTAGAGATGAGTCTTTCTCAGGGTGGACAGAGTGGATTAACTGGCCGAGCTTCTTATACATATTCTATCGCTCGTGGAACCGCTTCGGAAGCGCGCAATGCCGGTAATGGTAGTCTCACCCAAGAAACTGGTAATGTAGCTGCTGATATTATGACCATGACGACATTAGACTGGCACCGACCGCATATGTTAAACGGGTTTGTTGATTATCATATGGATGTGAGTGGCATGACGGGTGGCATGGTTGGAAACGCTGGGGCGAATGTGACCTTTAATATTCAGAGCGGTCTTCCAGTATCGGCTCGCTCAGGGGTTGGCAGTACAAATTTGAGTGAAAGAGCGCCAGCTACTACTGATGTAAACCTTAAATTAGATGCTACGCTGGCTTTAGGGTCTGTGAGTCCAACCGTATATTTATTAGTTGAAAATGTCCTCAATATACAGAATGTTGTATATATTGCTGATCCGGGGTCATATTTTGACGATGCATCAGATTATTATAACGTAGCAGCAGGACCTACAAATAACCTGCTAGCGTACGGAAAACCTATGACCCTCAATCTTGGGGTACAGATTGATTTCTAATTAGCGATGAATTAAGGAGTTTGATTATGAAAAATAAAACAATCTTTAACATTTTCCTGACCGGATCATTAGTCTGTGGGTTAGTATCAACCGCAGTGGCTAAAGATATACTGGATGTTCTAGGTAAAACCAGCCCTGTGGGCAGGACGTTTATGCGTTCTAGTGTAGACCAGACATATGTATACCATACCAATGGCGCACTTTGGATGGGCTGGGATTCCTATGGGAATATAGGAGACCAAACCTGTAGTGCCATTATCCCCGGCTGGGTATATCCAGGTGCTAATGAGTCCGCAGGCCATGGCTACCTCAACTATAACTGCCGTGCTGGATACTGGATCATTGCTAATATTGGCGGCACTCTTTATGAGGGTACTACTGGTCAATATGATATCAGCGAAGGAACTGTTCCGGGTGCAACCAGTGGGGGCTGGGCTGGCAGTGATGGTGATTATAACAAGGAACCCTGGGTAACTAATTCTACCTGGACAATCCCCAGTGTGCCTGGTGGCGGATTAACCGTGAATGCGGTACGCCGGTCATGGAGTACGACGGGTGAATCCAACAAATATTTTAAAGTAGGTGAGCACGACTATAATGATTTTGTAATCGATGAGGTCCATGTAATAAATACTAGTACAAGTGATATTGATGGGTTGGTATTTGGTAATAAAGCTGATCATGATTGTACTTGGAATGTACCTTTTCCTGATTGGGATTATGCCTTCTGGACAGATGATATTGTAGATTATGACGCTACTTATATGCTTACTATGGAATTAGATGGTGATGATCCGTCATCAGCATCCAATGATTTTGGAATTGATGATCCGGGGCGGGAATATCGCGGTGTGAGAGTAGCGCAAATGCCGCTAAGCATTGCCGGCACTCCTTATGGATCATTGTCACAGAGTGATGTAAACCATATGTGGTGGACAGGTGATGAAGACCCTCAAACCGCAGCTTCTAGGAATGCGATGGCCACTATGGTAAAGACTTCTGGTGATAAAAAAGACGTAAATCCATCGCCAATGGATATGCGCTACTTGCAGTCCTTTGGTCCTTATCCACTAGCAGCTGGTGACACACTGAAATTTGTGAGTGCTGTTCTGGCTGGTGCAGGTTTAGCAAACACCCAGCAGGCTGCCGCCAATGCTAGGAAAGCCTATGATTGGAATTGGAACCTACCCAAACCTCCGGCGGCTCCTCAGATTGCTGCTGATGGTGTAAAAACAAATGCAGCAGGAAAGGTTGAGGTTACCTGGACCTACAGCGATGCACAGAGAGCTGCTGTTGATCCTGACAAAGGCACTGCTGATTTTGCTGGATTTCGTATTTATAAAGCCGCAACAGCACCACGGAGAAACTCAGGAGTTATCATGGCAGCTGAAGGTGTTTCGGCAGATAATTCAAATAATGGTGGTACTATGGTTGGAGACCCTAATGCAGGAACTGATTTTACTTCTGCTTCAACAGGTCCATATTCCTTGGCGTTGGATATTCCTGCAGCAGAAATTGGTACATATGGTAGTAATGGAACGTATACATGGACGGATGAGAAAGTGGCTATTGGTCTGACATATTGGTATTACGTAGCAGCTTATGACGCAGCCGGATCAGACCCTGTACATGGCTCTGTCCCCTCATTGGAAAGCTATTATACAATGTGTTACCCGATGCAGGCTGCTCCTGATGGCGGCGGCGGCACGATTAGCGATACGCCTCCAGCAACAACTGTGTCCGTCGAATCCCTTACTTACGAAGGTTTAGATGGAGAAACAAATGATGTATTTGTTGCTCCAAACCCTTGGAAAGCAGATGTAATGGAAACATTTCATGGCGCGACTACTGCGAACACATATTTTGTTCGTTTTTACAATGTGAAATCAGGCGATGATATAAGAGTTTTTGATGTTGGTGGTAACCTAGTGTATGAAGGAAATGCATCTTCTGCGGGATCATATGATTGGAATTTGGTATCCAGAACTAGGAATCAGGTCTCAACAGGAATTTATTATTGGAAAGTCGGTGATCAGTCAGGTAAACTGGCTGTCATTCGGTAAACCAGGAAGGATATATAAATCATGAGTAAATCAATGGTTCTTAAAAACCTTGTGAAATGGACAGTAACCTTTTCGATGGTTATTGCAATGCAAAGCTTCATATTTGCAGAAGGCGATAATGATAAAGTTGGTTCTGTTGCTTTCAAGTTTCTGAATATTCAAACTGATGCGCGTGGGGCTGCACTGGGCGGTTTATCAGCTCAGGCCAGCGGCGCGGGAGCACTCTTTTCCAATCCAGCGGGCATTGCTGGTACCGAGGGAATGAACCTTACTGCGGGTTTATCACAATACCTGTTAGAGACAAGTATTACAAATTTTGGTTTTGTGATGCCAATGATGGGTGGTGCAGTTGGGGTATCAGTCGTAAGCGTAAACTATGGCGATATAATGAAATCAGGCTGGGCTGGAACCACTGAGTTTGTTTTTGAGCCAAACCAAGGGTCGTTTACAGCAAACGACCTGGCCATGCAAGTAAGTTATGGCCAGAATTTAACGGATAAATTTTCGATTGGCGGTACTGCAAAGATACTTAGTCAAAATATAGATAATGAAAGTATCGGTGGATTGGCATTTGATATTGGAACTCAGTTTGATATTGGTTATAAAGGAATGAAAATGGGTGCTGTAATATCAAATTTTGGACCAGATGTAGAAGCGGTAATGACTGGCGGTGGTTACCAAGGATTTCCATCAATGTCCTTGCCGATGACATTTTCATTTGGCGTTATTGGTGAAGCTATGCCAGGAATGAATGCTGGTCTTAATGTATTAAAACAGGCTGACATGGAACAGGAATTCATCTTGAATGCTGAATATAATATCAGCCCGGCAGCCTTGCGCTTCAGCTATAACCTGAATAATCCGCAACAGAACCTATCGGTTGGGGCAGGAGTAAATGTCGCAGGCATAAATGCAGATTTATCCATGAGTATGACCCAATATTTAGATAATATCTTGCGTATGTCTTTCGGATATTCCTTTTAATAGAATTAGATAACTAATAGCTAATAGAAAAGCCGTCCCTAAAGGGACGGCTTTTTTTGTAATTTTTAAATAATGATGATACGTTATTTGATGGTATTAGTATGGCTTTTATCCAATGGGTGGACACAATCACTTGTATTTAAAGATGTTGCCGATAATCAACTATTGAATTTTGTTCATGATCATGGCGGTACGGGTGCAAAATACTACATGGAAACAATGGGGTCCGGAGTTTGTTTATTTGACTACGATAATGATGGGGATCTTGATGCCTATTTTCTTCAAGGATCTTCTTTGCCAGGATGGGATAAAAAAATTATACTAGAAAATAAACTGTACAGAAATGATGGAAAAAAATGGACGGATGTAACGGAAAAGGCAGGGGTAGGTGATAAAAATTATGGTATAGGATGTGCTTGTGCAGATTATGATAATGACGGCGACACTGATTTATATGTTACAAATTATGGACCGGATGTTCTTTACAATAATGATGGTGATGGTACTTTTACAGATGTTACTCTTGATGTAGGTATTGATAATCCTCATTGGGCTTCCAGTGCTGCATTCTTTGATAGTGATAACGATGGTTGGCTAGATCTTTATGTAACAAACTATGTGGAATTTTCCATTGAGAATAACCCTTGGTGCGGTGACCCAGTTCAAGGAGAAAGGGCATATTGTGATCCGGAATTTTTTGAAGGAGTCGAAGATATATTTTACCATAATGATGGCCAGGGAAATTTCATTGATTGGTCCGTTCGTTCAGGTATAAATAAGGCTCGTGGGAAAGGCCTGGGGGTTGTGCCAGGTGATATTGATAATGATGGTGATATGGATATTTATGTAGCCAATGATAAGGTGATGAATCTATTATTTATTAATGATGGCTTGGGTCACTTTACGGAAAAGGCTTTGTTCACAGGTGTGGGGTTTAATGAAAATGGTCGTGCCGAGGCTGGAATGGGGGTAGATTTTGGTGACGTTAACCGTGATGGTTGGCTGGATCTATTTGTTACCAATTTCAGCGGTGAAACCAATACATTATACTTGAATGAGAAAAATGGGTTTCTAATAGATGCTACATCTCGAACAGGCCTTGGACATCCAAGTATTAATCTCCTCGGTTTTGGGACGAAGTTTGTTGATTTAGATTTGGATGGATGGCTTGATATTTTTGTAGTGAATGGACATGTTATTGATAATATAACATTGTTCAACCGGGACTATCAGCACGCACAGGAAAAACAAATATTTATTAATCAGGGTAATGAAACGTTTTTAGATCAAACAAAATTCGTTGGTGGCGATCTACTTAAGTCTGGGGTTGGTCGAGGAGCAGCTTTCGGCGACATTGATAATGATGGTGATATTGATATAGTTATTTCAAATAACAATGGGAAAGCCAATTTATTATTGAACGAAGGAAAACCTAAAGGACATTGGATTGGATTTAAACTAGAAGGGAAAACCTGTAATAGGGAAGCAATTGGTAGTAAGCTGAAAATCACAACCAATTCTGGTTTTCAAGTAGCCTGGGTTAATCCTGCGGCTAGTTATCTTGCATCTAATGATCTTAGGGTTTTATTTGGTCTTGGTCCGGATGAAATGGTCACCTCTTTGGAAGTTCAGTGGCCAGGATTTGGAAAGGATCTGTTTGAAAACTTAACCTGTAATTCTTACTACAGGATCGTGCAGGGAGGATCATTATCAATAATCAGTTATTAATTATCACTTTCCTACTTTCATCATTTGTTTACCCACAACAATCCGTAGAAGAAGGATTTAAATTAATTGAAGCTCGGAGTTATAATGAGGCTATTACGCTATTTAACGCAATTGTTCTAAAGGATTCCAGTAATCTTAAAGCCTTAAACGGACTGGCTCAGGCCTGCAATGGTGCGGGGGATTTACCGCGCGCTATCCGGATATATGAATTGAGTTTGGATAAAGATCCATCACAATCCGATATATGGGTGGCCTATGGCAATTTGTTTTATAACAAGGGAAATAGTAAAAAGGCTGCCAAAGGTTATCGGCAGGCAATAAAATTTGATTCTACGCATGTTAGAGGGCTTAACAACCTGGCTATGGTGCTTAAAGATCTTGGCAACCATGATGAAGCAGAAACCTATTTTTTAAAAGCTGTTTATTTCGATTCTACTTATAGTTTAGCAATGCGGAATCTTGGCGATATATATCTAAAACAGCATAAGACTGAAAAGGCAATATTATGGTTGGAAAAGGCAACGAGCGCTGATCCTAATAGTCTTTATGGATTATATTGGCTGGGCCGGGCACATGTGCAAAATAATAATATTCGGAAGGGGATTCAGTATTTTTTAGAGGTCTTAGCCCAAAAACCAGACCTACCGCAGGTTAATCATGATTTAGGGAAAGCATATTTTGCAATTCGGAATTATAAAAAGGCGCTAGATCATGTCCAGTATGCCTTGAAAAGAAATTCCTCAATGATTCCCTATTATATCACCTTGAGCCATATCTATGATCATATGCATCAGGAAAAAAGAGCTTTTGCGGCATTGCAGGATGCATTGACTATCGATCGTAGTGTAGCTGAAATTTATATTGAACGTGGTAACATCCACAAAAATGCTGGTCGTTTTGAAGATGCATTGAAAGAATACAACCTTGCAGTTTTAATAAAACCAGAGCTATGGCTTAGCCATTATAAAACAGGTGTGGCATTATATTATTTGACCCGTCTTAATGAAGCTGAGACTGCATTTTTAAAAGCAAAAGAACTGTATTCTGAAAGCAGTTCTACGTATCATTTCCTTGGAATGGTATCCCTGGCAAGGGATAATAATAAAACAGCAGAGGATAGATTGTTAAAAGCAGCAGAATTAGAAGGTACTAATGGAGATATCTGGTATCATTTGGGGGATGCACAAATGCGGACAGAGCAATGGAAAGATGCTGAAAAATCTCTATTAAAATCATATGATATCAATTCTTATAAAGCAGAAACATTATATAGCCTAGGTCAAGTATATAAGAAGTTAGGTAAGATGGACCGATCCATTGAATATTTAAATAAATTTAAAGAAATCGAAGAATTGGAGAGAAATACTGAAAGCTTAATAAAAAGAATTCGGTTGAATCCTGATGATATAACATTGCGTTTAAAGTTGGCAAATTTATATGAGGATCAGGACCGTTTTGATCAAGCATTAATGGTTCTCCGTGGGGCAGCATATTTAGGAAGTAAAGAAGCTGAAAATAAGCTAAAAACTATTTTAAAGAATAATCAGCCGTAGTCGGTTCTTATACCCGCCTTTCGTTTCTCAAAATATTGCCAATGTATGAAGTTGGAAATATTATAATCCTCTATATTATAGAAAATTTGAATAAATAATACT
>CAYYXU010000030.1:0-17399 GCA_964475645.1 uncultured bacterium
TTAAATGCAACACAATACGGACAAAGACAACAGTCAATTATCTATCGAATTTATGTCCCTGATAAAGGTAAAAATGAATCAGGAGGGGTACCTTTACCTGAACCTGTATTAATTTTGAAAAATAAGGAAGAATTAAAAGGATACAAAGCTTGTGAAATATTACGTACTAATCAACCACCACAAATTTCCATCGACGCAGTAGGGTTACCCATGACCATTTACTCTGAACTTGTAAATCAACCTGGAAAACCAGCTACATGGCCTGCGACAGTACCGCCAACTTGGTATCTTCAATATGATAGAGATTTCCTTCTAGGCATTTATAATGGACAGCCGCCAAAATCTCGTAGAAAAAGCACTGGTGGCTTTTATCCAAATCTTGATAATAATTATGTAAGGACCATTATTAACCGTAAACATGGTAAAGTATTTGTTATGAAGGGAAAATTACCCAAAACTCCAAAAACCTATCATGGCGATGAATTCATGACCAAAGGAGAGTTGGTGTATTGGTCTATTTGTTCTAATCAAGGTTTTGCAAATACCCGTGTGAATGATTGCCTTTTTGATGAACAGGTTCCTGTAAATAATAATGGTGAATATATGATTGTGGTTAGCCGAGAAGAAGACCGCCCTCGGAATGCGTATCCCGAATGTGGATTTGGCTGGTTACCAATGGCCGATGATGGTGATGGTGCTATTGATGAAGACGTAACGGTCATTCAGATTAGAAACATGTTGGCATCACCAGACTTTAAACATGCAATACAAAAAGTAAATGAAATAGGTGAAGAAAAGCAGGTAATGGGGCCTTATTTACCTGTTTCTTTTTATACTACAACAGGAGCATTTGAAATTATTTTCCCCTGCCTCAACTGATCAGATTTGTTAACTGAACTTTCAATAAAGTAACATTTATAAACAAAAAATCACTCTGAGCCTGAATTAATTATAAATACTTCAACCAGAACTCAATCATTTTATTAAAGAGGTGAATTCTGGCTGGATCATCGGCTATCCCGTGTTTACGCATTGGGTAGAACATCATGTCAAACATGATATTTTCCTTTATCAGTTCATCGATGAAATGCCAAGAATTCTGAGGATGTACGTTATCATCATAAGTGCCATGGACCAGCAATAGACGACCATGAAGATTTTTGGCAGTTTTAACGAATGAGGTCCTTTCATAGCCATCCGGATTATCTTGTGGCTGTTTCATGGCAAATTCTGCCCATTTTGTATCGTAATAGTGCCAATCGGTGACCGGTGCTACAGATATACCTGCTTTAAACTCCTTTGTATTGGTCATGGAGTTTAAAGTAAAACTTCCTCCGCCACTCCAGCCCCAAATTCCAACACGGTTCGAATCCACATAAGTTTGTGATTTCAACCAGCGTACTCCATCTACAATATCAACAATTTCCGTGGGACCGGATACCATCAATGTAAGACGATTTTCCAAATTTTTGCTGATAGCTGTAGCATAACGATGATCAAATCTCACAACTAAGTAACCTCTATCTAAAAGCATATTGTCAAAGAACAGGGATGTTCCCTGCCAACGATTGTATACAGTAGGCGCAGATGGACCTCCATAAATATGAAAAATCAGAGGGTATCTATTATTTGAATTAAAATTTCTCGGCTTCAAGATTTGTGCTGGCATGGGAAATCCATCCATTGTGGGAATGGTAAATAATTCAGGCGTCTGTAGATTTAGCCCTTCTAGGAGTTCCGGGCGTGGTTTAGAGATTATTTGCAATTGTACACCATTCCTATCATACAACACAAGGGTTGGCAGAGTAGTGATATTAGAATACGTATCAAAATAATAGTTACCGTTTGGACTAAAACCAATTTTATGCACGCCATCATCTTTTGTAATACGTTCCATTCCCCTGCCATTAAATTGTATACGATAAAGGTGCCGTTCTACAGATGACTTTTCCAATGCTGTGAAATACACATGACGATTCATTTCATCAATATTAACAACCGATTGTCGCAGCCAAAAAGGACCTCCGGATGATCGCAGTGCCCACGAACCTTTAGTAACCTGGTTCACCAGGTTTCCATCATTATCGAATCTATATAAATGTGCATAGCCGTCCCGTTCAGACTGCCATAGGAAGTCCCCCGACTCAAGAAAATATAGATCATCATTAATGTTTACCCAGCCTTCATCGGTTTCTGTTAAAACTTGGCCGAGACTTTTTCCTGTTCTACGATCGTTAAAAAATAGATTCAATTTAGTTTGAGCCCGGTTCATAGTTTGAACAGTAAACCGTTTATTATCCGGGTGCCATTTTACGCGGCAAATATATTCGTAAGGGTCTAGTTTTACCCACTTGACCCTTGGATTAGAGATTTCCATGACACCTAACTTCACAATCGGATTATCTGTACCTGCTTTCGGATAGCGTTGAGTAATTAAACGTGGTTCCGCGGGCTTGAAATCCACATAGTGCATTTTGGTCACTAGTGATTCATCAGTCTGTAAAAATACAAGTGCCTTTGAATCACCTGACCACCAGTAACCAATATCTTGACGGCCAAAGATCTCTTCCCAGTAAACCCAGGAAACAGTGCCATTAAGAGTGGTTTCTGATCCATCAAAAGTCAATCGCTTTTCCCGATTTCTATCCAGATCAATAACATACAGATCATTTTCTCTTACAAAAGCCAACTTGGATCCATCCGGAGAAAAACGCGGTGATTTTTCAATTGTTTCCGTTTTGGTGATCCGGATGAATTCAGAATATTTCAGATCCAGGATAAAAATATCGTTTTTATAGATGTATAATGCTTGCGTTCCATTGTGATTGAACGCAATGGGCCACATTAAAAATTTTGATGAATCTTCTTCCCCAAGGTAGGTTTGCAGACTGACAATAGCTTTTTCCCGATCAACTATAGTCTTGAGTTCACTGGGTTTCTGGGGATCTAGTTTAAGAAATGTCCTTTCTTCTTTTGGTTGGCGAACATCAAATAGAATTGCTGTGTTATTATCCAACCAGTGATATCGATGGACCGCAGCGATTTCCCTTGCTTCATCAGAATATACCCATTCAACCGTAATTCTGTCACCATGTTGGACACTATAAGTTGTTCCAAATAGACAAAAAGTTAAAATAAATAGGATTTTTAGATTCATAATCAATACAGTTGAGATTTTTGGAATTTATTCATGCTTATTACCGGTCATTTGCCATCGCACCAGTTTTACGGGGATATTTCCGGCATCATTAAAGGCCTGGAAAAAATCTTTCATCAAAAAAGGTTTCCCTTTTTTTTCTAATTGTTCGGCATATTCAGTAACTAGCTGTTCTATTAAATATTTCCCAGTTATATAGCAGGTGCCATAGCCAGGTTGACGAAGATAAAGGTGTTGTTCAAACTTTAGCAGATGTGGCTCCCGTTTCATCCACCCACGGGGTGTCCATTTCACATGTACCTTTCCTGCATCTGCCATGGTCATCTCATTAGCATGAGCGTACAAAGATCCTAGACCACGGGCAGCGCGCTGAGCAAGCAAAATCCATACTATTTCCCTAGAGCGAGGGCTGTCCTCGTACAGCCCTGCATGCATGAACATTTCTTCCACTCCAGTTGCAATTCCTTCGTTTTTGTTATCAAAAATATTATAAAGCAGCGGTCCGCGGCGAATAGGACTTTCATGTGGTTCATCCCGCATCTGAGCCAAATCAAACCAGTGATAAAAATGAGAATAAAGCGGTACAGGATCATAATGCATGCCAATTTCAAAAAAATTTCGCTGGTCTTCAGGTACAAATTCCCCCATGTGTTCCCGCAGTGCTGGCTCCATATTAGGCTTGATGTGCATGATTTCTTTTTCGCTTAAAAACCTCATGAATCGCTGAACTCCCCGCTCGGTAAGTTGGGCAAATTCTTTCGGAGTATTGGCTGCGACCATGGGTGATAAATCCTTGTTACGTTGTTCCTCGAGTTTCAAGGATGTCCAGGCTCTATCCAGTTCCCGCTGCAATAGTTGAACTTCTTCATCCCAAGTCAGAGGGACTAAATGAACGTTCTGTTGATACCAAGTGTAATTATCCTTTCCAATTCCAGAAGGTCCGGTCTTGTTTGGCGCTTGCTTCTTCAGCCAGGCGATAAAATCTTCTGTGGCCTTTTGTGCCTTTTCTAATGCGGTACCAACAACAGGCTGTGCTTTAGAATCTTGGATCATTCTGCCAATTTTATCTAAGCTAAGTCTTTGTTTCCGAATATTTTCAATACCGGCTATCCAAAGTTCTCGAGCATTACCAGTGAGATTTTTCCGGGCCTGAATCAGCAATGGGGGAATAACATTAAGATCGCTGGTTAAACGCATTTCCTCATTACTGCTAAGAGGAAACTGGTATGTCCAGAGTTCTAATGTGGCGTGGTTGGTTGGTCCTTCGTGGGCTGGTACATCGCTTTTATACTCCCAGACGGTCTGGTAATAGGCCGGATCTCGAACCCAAGGCTGCAGTATCCGATAATTAAAGTCATAACCATTCATTTCTGCCCGCACAACATGCCAATCTACCTGGTAGGGAACAGGCCAATCATCAATTTTTATCCGGTTCAATCTTTCTTCAAGTTCCTTGAAACTTTTCTGATCCTTATCGAAACGATTAGCTGTGTAATCTGGGGCACCATTCAGCCTAGGTGGTTCTTCGAATTCCCGCCAGTCCCTAAATAGATCAACAAGGACCTGGTATTCGTGGGGATGACGATCATTTATTTGTGTATACATTGAGGTTACTCCAATAAGTAATAAATAAATTATAAATAGAACTTTTTTCACTGACTAAATCTACCCATCATCTTATAAAAAAAACATTGCTAATGGGTTGTGCGGCTGTCATTTCTGACTAATAAAGAACCTTTCAGGCTGGTTTAGACAAAATAAATCTTTGAGAATTAATTGAAATATTCTCAATATAATATGTGGGTTATGCACCGATTGCCAACAGCGGGTCCCCATGATTGATTGCCAATGTTGTGACAACAAATAACACCGTGCCGCTCACTGGTGCTTGGATGCTTTGCAGAGTTTTACCTTCAAAATCGGCGACGCGCCCAATATATTGATCAGCGGTAACTATATCTCCCACATGCACCTCAGGATAATAGCAGCCATCATGTTCACTCCGCATCCATTCAAATTGGTTCATCACGATGGTCTCATTCAGTTTGTTTGTTGTACCATCCACCATCCCAAGATGAAGCATCACGTGGTCCAAACCATCAGATAGTACCTGAATATGATGTGGTTCCCAAATGCCCTGCCCGCCCGATTCGGCCAGGATTCCAGGGACACCCAATGCCGCTGCCGCAGAAATGGTCGAACCTTTGATATCACTTCCAACCAGATATTTGATGCCAAATGCGCGCGCGAGTTCCAATGATTTTGCGTTCGTCGTCTTATCCCCCGCCTTTTGAAAAACTGTGAACGGAATGAGCGCTTCATTTAAATCACCACCATGCAAATCCACGTAATAATCAGCCTGCTTGAAAACATTGAACGTGAGCCAATACGCTAATTGTTCTGAAGCTGTTCCTTCCACATCTCCTGGGAATTGACGGTTCAAGTTTTTTCCATCCATCGGCACAATATAAACCGAACGGGACTTGTAGGCTTGCATACTCACAATGGGCAGTACAATCACTCCTCCGTGCAACTTTGCGGGGTCGAGGGAATGAGCGAAGCGTAGCGCAGCTTCGATACTAGCATATTCTGCACCGTGGATTCCACCTGTGATTGCCAGTACCGGTCCATCGTACGCGCCGTTAATCAAAAAAATCGGCAGCTTGGTGGCATGCCCATCTATATTCAATTCATGAGTTCCATATATGCGCGTGCCGAATTTTGCGGACAGAGCACCCAGTTTTAATTGCTCATTCAAAATTGGGTGGTATATTTTATGATAAAGTCTCTATTGATTTAGTTAAAAAGGTTTAATCCAGATCTATCGTTGACCGTAATTATATATGGTTTTTTCCTCATTACGATCAGTGGCATTCGGAGGTTCAGGTGATAATGAAGATATATAATTCCTAAGTTTTTTTGTCATTTTTATATCGACAGATTTCAGTGATTCTTTCAGCTGCTTTGAATTACGCCCTCCTATTATAGGTGCAGTAACAGCTGGATGACTGGCGACCCAGGCTACGGCAAGGCTGATTGGAGATATATCCTGTTCCTTAGCCAAATGGCTAAATTTTTCAGCAATTTTAAAAACCTTTGGATCTCCGTAACGTTTTTCATACATTTTATTTTCGATCAGTCGACCCGCTTTTGGCCGTTTTTTAATCCCGTATTTACCTGTAAGTAGACCACCTCCTAGCGGCGAATAACTTATAACACCAATATTTTCCGATAAAGCCATTGGAAATATTTCTACTTCAGCCTGTCGTTTTACCAGGTTATACATCGGTTGAATACACTCAAACTGGCTCCATCCATTTTTTGCTGAGATTCCCAGTGATTTCGTCACCTGCCAAGCGGCAAAATTACTAGCACCCAAATAAAGAACTTTACCATGGCGAACCAGATCTTCCAGGGCGCGAAGTGTTTCTTCAAGTGGAGTGAAATCGTCAAACCTGTGTAAAAAATAGAGATCAATATAGTCCGTATTTAATCTTCTCAGACTATCATTAACAGCAGTCATGATGTGCTTTCTGGTTCCCCCACGATCATTTACATCATCACTAGTGGGGAAATATGCCTTGCTGGTAATAATCAACTGTTCTCTACTATTGGCCATAAGCTTGCCAAGAATCTCTTCAGAACGCCCACTTTCATATACATTGGCACAATCGAAAAAGTTAATACCTGCATCACGACTTAGTTTGAACATGCTAGCCGATTCTTTTTCATCCGCCGGCCCCCCAAATGTCATTGTACCAAGACAGAGTTCTGATACTTCGACACCAGTATTTCCTAAAACCTTATATTCCATCCAATTCCATTTACCTTCAAATTTTTTGTTATTATTTACTCTTCATTCTATTATTAAATCTTATCCATTTATGTGAGGGCTAATATTCTTTGACTTCTTTTATTGATCCATCTTCGTTGTAGTAAGTCCATTTACCATCATAACTTCCCCAAAAATTAGTGTTTCCTTCAGATTGAACTTGTCCATTTCTGTGATACTTAACCATTCTGTAAAAGTGAGTTATTTTACTTATATATTTACCGATATATGTTTCTTCTTTCCACTTCCAACCTGTCTTATTGTAATAAGTCCATAATCCATCTTTTATCCCTGCCATAAAATTTCCTTCTTTCCACTTCTTATTTTCAGAATAATAAGTCCATAATCCATCTTTTTCTCCATTTTTATAATTCCCTATCAATCTCAATATTTTTTTCTTACCAATAACGTACCATTCTTTGTATGGTCCATTTTTTATGCCATCATTATATGTTTGATGATTTAATTGGGCAAGGCCTCCATACCAATATACTACCCCACTAAATGGGTCTTCTGAATTAGGTGGATAAACTATTATTTCATCACTATCAGGAAGTTTTTCCTCAACCATATCCTTCTTATTCAACATTTTCTGAGGAAAACCAAATGAAAATATTAGTAGTGATATGACTAAATAATTTTTCATTTCAGCATTCTTGCTTAATTCTAATCTTCACAAAGGAATTTAAGGACAAATGACTACTCCAAGGCAAAGTCCAAGCGTGCATTAAAACCGGCCATTGTCCCGATCTTTTTCCATTGGTGATCAAAACGAATTAACTCCCAGGCGTAAGCTTGGCTCACTAGAAAACCCCTAGGTCCCTGACCAGGGACCACTTGGATACTATGTAAATAGGGATAGTCATTGCCAAGAATATTTTCATCCTGCATACTTTCCTGTTTGATCAAGCGACCAGTTTCCCATTGGCCGGTGTTTGAATTCTTACCCACATAATAACAGTCTCCATTCACCGAATTCAGACTTATATCCTTGATGTCCAAGCTGTTTTTATGCACAGAGATAGATCCATTATGATCAATAATTGTAATTCCTGCTTTGGTAGCAACCCAACAGCCGCCCTCCAACGGATCAGGGACAATATCCCGTGGGTCTTGCACACCTGTAAATGTAATAAGACTATCAAGAGGATCATTTAGTTTATAACGGTAAACAAGGTTTTCCTCGTAATTGCTTATCCAAACTGATGAAGTTATATCATCATAAGCCAAGCGGCAATGACGGGAAACTGTTGTTGGCAATAATATAGACTCATGAAGATAACCGTCGAAGGATAGTTGGTGCACGGAATTTTCATTCATAAGCAACGTAAATAACCTTTCACCAGTTGTGTCTATGGCCATATCTACCGGTTGACTGGACAAATGAATTTCCTTTTTAACAGACATATTAGTACGTAATTCGTATAATCGTTCCGCCCAAATATCGGAGATCCACGCAGTGCGGGTATGGGGATTAAAGGCGATAGCGGAAAGCGTTAGAAAATTCTCATAACCCAACATGTGGGCACCATCATAACTAACCCGTGTCAATCTTCCGGAATACATACTCAGATCTGCAATCCAAAAATTTATTAAACCGGGAATGATGGTCTGGGCCTTACTATGTTCACTTTCACTGAAAGCTGTGACCGCCTGAATAGTGTATTGATGTACTGAATCAGTGATAACACCCGTATCGTTATAGTCAGTACTTCCAGCACCTACTTCATCAAATAAGATAGGCTCATTATTTCCAATACCCCTGTAAATGCGATAGCTCTCTAAATCATTAATAGCCATTCCGTTCCACTGGATGGTGATGGTATCACGGTTGGACTGGATGGACAAGCCTATGGGGGCACCGCCAGTAACTGGATTCGTAGGATCAAGAGGATTGGAACGATCCCTATCAGAGCAGTTAAGCGCCAACAACGAAATACACGACAGTAAAAACTTCTTCATTCTGGATCCTTGAATGAAGATACAAACAACAAAAACCCAACCTCCACAGCGAGGTATGACATGCCTGAATAACCGTCCAAACGTTCCGTTTTTGAAAATAAATCATTCATTACTTCTATATCGCCGCTGCGTACATAATCACCATATGCACTATTTGCCTGCTGGTGAAAATTATACGCTAAGGTTCCCGCAATAGACATGATACCAAGCCCCATCCAGCGTTGGATTAGCACTCCCTTGGGTGTTTCTACTGGTTCAAACAGTTTTAGCGTATCTGAAAAAGTCGTAGTCTGAGTGTTTGGTTTACTGATCCACATTGGTAATGAGTCCGTTATAGCCTGATCTTGTGCACTCTGTTTGGATACACAGACAATCAAGATGATCCAAAATAGTAAATGTCGATATAGTTTCATGGCAACACCTGCAAATAGGATATCTGACGTTCAGAATCAACTGCAACGACTCCCTGTGGGACTAGCGTTATCCGTTCAAGTGGGTGGTCAAATTTATAACTCCACTGTTCTGAACCATCATCCTGATTCAGCAGAACCAATTTCCCACGAGCATAGGCAACAAGTATTGTGGACTTGTTTCCTAAAAGCGGCTGATTGATCAATCCTGATCCTTGATAACGCCAGAGTACTTTCCCATCCAGGAGGTCAATACCAAGCACCTCCCCGGCTGAAGTTGCTAAAAATAATCTCTCCCCGCTTAATAGAAGCGGAGCATAAATAGGATTATGTACATCTAATTCGAATTGTAATTCGCCTTGCTTGTCATCAATAATCTTTATTCGTCCATTTGAATCCGCCAGGATAATTCTATCATCATTAGCCGTATAGACAGGATTTGGATTAAGATTGATCGCTAGTTTCCATATAGGTTTTAATTTATTAGTGTAACCATGCACGCCTCCATCTGCTGTAATTATTAATAAGGTGTCAATGGGGATATGCGCCATACCTGTTACTTGTCCATTAATTTTTTTGCTTTCTAGTAATTCACCATTATCACTATCTAAAGCCATAATGTTTCCCGTTGTTTGTAAAACCATGAGCGTATTCTCTACTAAAGCGGTATGGCTTCCAATATGCGGGATTTTTCGTTTCCACAACTGTTTTTTGTTCAACATATCATAAGCAATGAGCTTATCATCCATGCTACTAACCAAATAAAGTCGTCCGCTATTACGGTCAACAATATGGTTTTTAATTCTTTTCCTAAAGGGGTGCCATCGGCGCACTTTTTTCTCACTACTGGTCAAATCCATGGTAAATACTTCTCCGGGATATGTAATAATCAATATATAAGATTTAGCAAGATACTCTACTGTTCTTGGAGTGGATGATAATTTGCGAGTCCAGGCTATATGAGGTTCTCCGATTAATACAGGATATTCAGAGATTACCAAATCTTCTAGCGCAACCTTCAAATGCAAGCCCTTGGAACATGATGCAAAAATCACCATTAACATTATAAGGACAATGATAATCCTTTTTTGGCATAACAAGGACATGGTTATCAGAAGTCCCAGCCAAAGAAAAATTGTGTAAACCAGTCTTCGCTTATAGAACGAAAGTCAGTTTGTTTGCCAATATCAACCCTTAGTACAATGCCGCCCATAAATAGGCCTCTTAATCCAAAACCAAAACTACCTCTTAATCCTGGATAGCTATAGTCCCATGCATTTCCTGCATCAAGGAATAGGGCACCACGTATAGGGGCAAAACCTATATTTTCATTACCTATGTTCAACATAAGACTTTTAGCAAACGGAAATCGTAATTCCTGATTTAGAAGCATGGCTTTGCGTCCATAGATCTGATTGAGGCCATAGCCCCGCAGACCCCAACTACCACCGATGTAAAACCGGCGAATGTCCGCACCATCATTAAGCCAGACCATTGAGCGTTGAGCGACGGAAAAAGTAGGATTGATACGGTAATAATAGCGAAAATCAAGTAAGCCAGCATAATTATGAAGTTTGGAACGCTGAAAATCAAAGGTTGGCCCTATCGTTAGTCGCACGCTCCAACCGTCAATGGGACCAATGGGTGTCCATAGGGAATTATCATGGACAAAGGATATATAGTTTGAGAATAGTAGCGCGGATACTCTATCACCGAAATAGAAGTCTTTTCTGGAATGCCATAAACTGCCGCTAAATTCCAGGCGCTTGAATAAGTCAAAGGGGTGGTTCATTCCAGCACGTAAACCAATAGAACGCTCGAAATAAAACATCTGGTAGGGGTCCCAATAATCATTGGCGAAATGAAATACACCCAAGGCCCAGTTGGTCCGTTTTGTGAGATTGACCATGGTGACCGCTACATTGAATCGATCCATAAACTCACCAGTAGTCTGGGAAGTATTAGCAAGTAAAATATGGTAATACTTGTTACCTAATATATCAGATATACTCAGCTGTGCGCCACCCAGAAAACCAAAAATGGGATCGTAAGCTACTGCTGTCTGGGCAAAATCCAAGTTGTATTTCAAGCGGTAAGGTTTGATTTTCACTGTCGGTGATGTAGCTGAAGCGGGTACAGTCCACGGTGCTGATTCTTTTGACACAAAGTTAGAATCAACAATTGAAGATAACCGTGAAGATGCTGCCAACTGGTGCAACTGAAAACTATACTTCTGAAATAAGGTTACTAATAAACTGTCCTGTAAAAAAGGTACAACATCCAATACGCCTGTGTGTAAAGCTGTTATCTGTTTGTGATGGGCAAAATTGGACACATGCTTATCTATATTATTAGACAATGACAGAGACCAAACATTGGGTGTCCCTGAGCGATCAGATATATAATAAATATGGCTTTTTTTATTTGTGGAATAAATGGGTTTTGTATTGCTGTATTCGTCATTAGTCAGAAACCATATTTCTTTGGTGGATATGCGCATCAGAAATAAATCTGCAGCACCGTCCATGCCTTTTGCACCACGGTCAGAACTGAAGATGATCATATCCTCATCATCAATAAAACATGGATCAACATCATCGTAAATATCGTTGGTGAGCTGAATGACATAGTCTGTGGATGGCTGCCAAAGATATAGGTCACTTTGGCCATCATAATTCTGAGCGCTAAATACAATCTGTTTTCCACTTGGTGACCATTTTGGAGAGCGAATCATTACTAATTTTGGATGGGAAAATTCCCCCGTCTTCTGCTGTGTTTCCAGATTGATCAATTTGAGCACGTCTCGCTGACCAGATTGAACTGCAAATGCTAAGATGCCTAACTTGTTAACACTCAAACCGGTACGCAAAAAGTGTAATGATTCAAGGTCAGTGGTGCGTTCGCCTCTAACAAGTACAGACTCTTTTTTGTCTTCAATATCTTGGGTGTAAATATTTGTAAAGCCATCTCTATTAGAAAAATAGATGGTATGCAATTTCCCGTCAGAGTCACGGTACATGGATGGATTCACATTCGAACCCCGCCTTGTCAGTTGCTGAATGCCTGAGCCAGGTACAGTTTCATGTTGTAGAGCCTTTGCTGTCTCGCGCTTGAGAGCAAGTTCCCAATCAATCATGATTTCCCTAAAGTCCTTACCGGAAATGGCGCTAACCGTTTCATCAAAGGTATCGAATTCGAGAAAATCTTCCATGATTTTACGCAACCGATCAGCACCATATTGCTGCTCGTAATAACGGAGAAAAGATTGGCCTTGCTTATACATTAAAAAGCCCGTCATCGCCAGATCCAAACTTCCCAAGGGATATAAATGATCATGCAGTAATGCGTCCCTGATGAGCATTTCAGCTTGAGAATCCCAACCTATTGACCACCATTCTGCTAGGCCCTCTGTAAACCACAAAGGGAATGAGTAATTGTCCTGAACAGCTAAATCATTGATGGATGAATGAACTTTGTTCTGCATGAAAACATGGACCAGTTCATGTCGAAGAACATGTCGGAAATCATGCAGATTACCGTTAAATGGTAGAACCACCCTTCCCTTAATGAATTCAAAGAAACCCCCGATCCCCTCAGGAATTTGCATAGGTAGGACATTTGTCTGCTGAAAATGGATATGACTATTATAAACAACCAGAGGAACACGATGGTTTAATGTATAATTAAACTTCTGTTCCAGTTCATTATAGGCCTCCTCAACCCAAATAGCAGCAGACCAGACCAATGGATTGGAACCGTAAAAGTATATATCAAAATGGTCAGTAGCCATAACTTGCCAGTTGAATTTTTCATATTGAATCTTGTTACGACCGAAATAGTATTGAGCGGATAAGAACTGGCTTGTCATTATGATAATAATAAGTAAACGCACCAAAGATAAATTTCTTATAAATATAAATTTCATTTACTATTCACAGGATCCAATAACTGACTATTATGGTATAACATGTATTTTGAGGTCTCGTAAAGACCTTGAACTAATCTACTGTATTTAGAAGTAATCTCGGGTTGTTCTGTGTGGATATCTTCTGGTGATCCAGTTATATTTAAATCATATAACCTTATATCTTTGCCATCATGGTACATGGTTAGATAATAATGGCTCCCGAATACACCTATTGTAGGTCGAGCATGTTTTTTACCTACTGTTAAAGCAAGGCCTTCTTGATTATCAGCGATTGACATCAAATCCCTGCCTAAAGTTTGATTATGATAACTAATTCCTGCAAAACCTGCTGCAGTAGGGATTAAATCTGGTAACATGGCAATATCATTTCGCATAATCCCTCCCTTTATAATGCCAGGTCCATATATAATCAAAGGAACATGATAAGATCTCAATAATAATTCATAATCTGATTGCGGCATATGTTTAGCCCAGGGATCAGAGGTCCCATGATCACCAAACAGGAAAAATACTGTATTACTAAAATACTTGGATTTTTTAGCATAAGAAAAATATTCGCCAATGGTATGATCCAATAAGCGCATTGCATTATATTGGTCTACGGATTTAAAACCGGCATGATTCACTTTTTCTTTTGAAAGATGATCCACTTTGAAACTGGTTACATTATCTGGAATAGAATAGGGTCTGTGGTTAGTGGCCGTTTGAATAATGGCAAAAAACGGTTTCCCTGGATCGATATTTTCAAATATTTGGTGGGTCTCCTTAAAAAGATCATAATCAGATACACCCCACACATCTAATCTTGGACTTTTCAGGTCATCTAATTCGGTGATTAATAAATCAGGAATATTCAACTGCAAAAATCCGCGTATGTTTGCCCATCCCGCACTACCGCCCATAATATAGTGTTTTTCATAACCCGTAAAATCATTAATGATCGAGTACTGTTTATTTATTCGCGGATTACGCGATGATGTTTTTATCCTAGCAACATCCGGTATACCTGTAACCATAGTAAATACGGATCTAGCCGTACCTACCATTGGCACATAAAAGCGGTTAAAAAATATTCCTTCTTCAATAATTTGGTCTAGGTTAGGTGTTGCGTTTAAAGGGTTGCCAAGTTTACTTAAACGGTTTGCCCCCACTGATTCCAAAAAGATGATTACAATATTTGGTGATTGGGTAGGATGATTCAGTGTTGTGGCATATCGTCCATAGTTCAGTATTTCCGGATCTTGATCCTTGATACCCAGAAATTCCACGATATCACGGTGATACTCCTTAGCTTTATCAATATTAAAATCATCACGAGCAAAACGCCTGGTATCATTGTAATAAAGGATTGGATTCAGCCCAAGAGCTGAAATAAAGGAATTATTGCTAAAAAATGCATCGCTCCAACGCAGAGGATATTGTTTCAGGGTACCCCAGGCGCTAAACAGGATAATTAAACTACTTATAGTAAATCCAAGAAATTTACGCTTTGCAGTTTTTACTATTGGTGTGGTTAATAATATGGCAGGAACCAAATCATAAATCAATTTAAACCCTATAAAAATAAAGGATAGAAGTATGAGAATTATTATAACAGGGTAACTTTCCCAAACCATTTGCGCTGATATTTGAGGATTTTCAAGAAATCTCAATACGCTAATATCAATCCTTCGGCCAAGGTAAGAATAATGGCCCATATCGACAGAATAAAATAATAGCAGCATACCAGTAAACAAGTAGATATATAAATCAGATATTCTGCGCGTCCATACTGAATGAATAATATTTACGAATGGCAATGCACAAAAGATCATTAAAGGAATATTTACCAGTACTGCTAACCTTAGATCAAATCGTATACCTATAAGAAATGCTTTGAACAAATTTCCTAATGTATAGGTTTCAGATTCAGAATTAAAAATCAAAAAAAATATTATCCTGAGCAGGACAAGTAAAAGAAAATAAACTATTATACTTTTAAAAAGAAATTGGATTCGTCTTGATTTATAAAACATGTTTTAGTTCTTTAACAGATATTCTGATGTGCTAAATCAGAGTCAAGATACCTTATTAAATATTTTTGGAAAACTAATATTAAGTCCTACTAGTCGTAAATGTCTAGAAACAAAAAAGCCCCCGTTAGGAGGCTATTTTGGAATTATTATATTAATGATCACTCTTTCATCATTTGCATGCCAAGAGACACATTAAATGCTAATAAAACTAATTGTCCTAATGACATACCAATAAAAAATGGCATGATTGAGCTTGCGCTCATAGGATCCAAATTAAAAATAGTATAAATATGATTCACAACATGCAGACCAGCAAACACTGAAGTGACCTTCATGAGAGTTGAATTACCATAACCACGGACAACCATTGCAGAAGATAGACATTGGATGCCACTCCAATTGACAATTCCGAATAACATGACCAAACCGATTTCCATTGTCATTCCAAGTGCTGCATCTGTCCATTCTTCTGGCCCAACAACAGTCTGTCCCCATAAAATATGGTAATCAAGAGACCATACGACCATATAGCCGATGGATCCAAGGATGACAAATACAGTACCCAAGCTCAAGAGTCCATCCTCTTTTTCCTTTTGAAGTAGATTATTGAGGGTATAGATACCAAAGACTAAAAATGCAATACCGAGAACAGACAATAATGGATATAATAGGGTAAGATTACCTCCTGATGTGATCTCATTAGCAAAATATCTCCATATTAGAGACCCTTCTTCTGGCGTACCGCCTAACGTAATCTGTAATAAGAAAGGGATTGTTAAAAGAGCAGCGCCAACACACAAGCAGAGGCCCCCTATTTTATTTAGCGAAATAGTTTTCATATGATTTTCCTCCTTTTTAAAACGAGAAACCCCTCCTTTGAGGCGAGATAAATGTAAGCACCTATACTCCTAAATGTCTATAGACAAAAAACCTCGCTAATGTGCATGGCTCTTTTATTGACTATATTATTTTCATTTTAATTGGAATAATGGTCAGATATTTTTCGCATTAATTGATTTGGTAATTTGCCTGCAGCTTTCATGTATAATTCACTTCTGGATGGTGCAAATTGTTCTTCCCGCATTACAAGAAGTCCGTACTGACTACTTAAGGCTCGTTTATCACCTTCATAAGTGGCCCACTCACGAAAAAATTTTGCTTCTGTATTGACTGTGCCTGAAAATAGCATTTGCCCACTTTTAACATCAGTAATTCGGTAGGTTAATGACAGGCTTGATCCAGCGCTTTTTTTGTAATGGTTTATAGTTGCATATACCTTCTTCTTTATTTTTTTTGTTTTTTCCACACCCTCATCATTCACATATTTCTCTGTACGAATGACAACCTTTTTTTCCTGATTTATATTCTCAGTTGAAATTGTTTCGGAGGGTCGATAAGTAGTTGTTAAAGAAGCGCTGAGGATTTGATCGGCACCAGAAAGCTGCCCAACTTCCATATAATTATTTTCTGTTATACCGGATTGAACCAACCCTTGTTCATGTAAAATTGTACTCAACTGGTCCCTTGTAATAATTTGTAAAAATTCTTTGGATGTATTGGTTTGGGTCATCATCATTTGATCCCGAATATTATCAACCAGATTTCGATTCCCCTTAAATGGACGAATCAATAGTGTAATTGTTGCTGCCGCTCTTGTCTCATCATATAATTCCTTGGAATTTTTATATTTGGGCACAAATTGCTGGGCAGACTTAAATGCCTTGGCTGCGGATTTCTGGCTTTCTTTCCCTTTATCTTCACGATATTCTAATCCTCGAGCATAATGATAGTCTGCTGCCAGTGGCCGTATCCTATTTAATTCTTCATTATAATCTTGATGAGGAAGATCCAGATTATATTTCAATTCAACATTGATTATTGGTTTAAGAGATACTAGTTCATCGTTCAAATTCTGGAGCGCATGATATTCATAAAATAATTTTGGCCATTTTGAACCATCCTCAATTGTTTCAAGTTTTTTAATATTAGATTTATGTTCATCAACTCCCAATTGATATGAATTTTCAAATAAGGATAACGCCTTTTTATTTTTTGCTTTTAGTTTTAAAGATCTTGATGCATAAAGTGCCGCTTG
>CAYYXU010000031.1:0-16908 GCA_964475645.1 uncultured bacterium
ATTAAACTGGATATTCGCATTTTCATTCCTTTGATTATTCGTCTATGTTGCAGTTATGTTTCAAGAATTTAGTCAAAATAAAGTGCTTAAATAAAATACAAATACCATTACTGCGGCACAATAGGCACAGGTGGATGAAAAACTTTTAAATTGTTGTGCTTCTTTATAAGCCATTTTCTTGTTACGTACGTCCAGTAAATTAGCTGCATTTTTACCCCGGTCACTAAACCGACATTTGATAACATTAATTGTATAGGCCACTCTCTGGCGTAGTTTTAGTGGTGGTTTCTCATTCCCCTTCATCTGCTCAAGCAAAGGAGAGTCACAAGGGTGTACTTCTACGGTGTCAGCTTCCTGCCCAATAAGGATGCCCACCATGATTGATCCAATACACATAAACCGCATATTTACCTTACAAATACGACACCAAGGCGAAAAAGCGGCAATGCATCTAGTTTAATGCCCGGACCAATTATGGTCTCACCTTCATATTTCCATTTTTCTTTATTATAAAAATTCTTTGTAAAGCCAATTCGAAAGTCAATGCCTAAGGATGATTTTATGTAATAGCGAATTCCAATTGAGCTGGTAAAACCAAACCAGCTGCTGTTCATTATGGCTGTGCTTTTAAAGGTGAAAGTTCCAGTGTTACCAAATGTACTTAAAAGGTCAGTCCAATTCGTGTTTGTATTTTCAATACCCATAGATATGTCGCAGGAATTCCACATTGGTGCCAGTAAAAAATTAAATTCAATCGCTTCTCGAGGATAATAGAAGGTTTCTAGGATAAAGGCTCTGTAGGAAAAGTGCCGGTTAAAACTGTCTTTCAGCCGATGAAATGAGTTCCAACTCCCTATTCCTATCCTACTATTGTAGTATACCTGGTAGGTTGCAGTAATGTTCAATAAAATATTAGTAGAAAAGAAGCTGCTATCACCAAATGCCTCATTCAAAACGGCCAAATTTGGTTCATAAAACCCAGTGCCTAATTGGATATTTAATCTGGACTGACCATTAAGTACAGTGAAAAAAATTATTAGAATGGGAAATAGCTTTTGATTCATTCTCAGCATGAATTTAAGTTTATCTATCCACATAATTCATCATATTGAATAAACCACAGCAATTTTTGGTAATATTATTACTGCTATTACCTTCACTCGGTAAAGCTGAAGTAAGTAATATAATTGTTTTTTTTGATGGATCTACAGCTATTACGCTTATTGATTCGGTCGAGTTTGATTCATTAAAATACATAGACCGTGATAGTGGTGACACACTTCGTATTGCTAAAAAGAAAGCCTATTTTGTCTATAATGACTTCGGCAGGATGTTTTACTACAGTCCGTCCAGTTATCTACGGATGAATTTTCTTGAAGAATACGGTGGTTTTGTACGCATGGTCGATGGCAATACAATCTTTTACGATCAAATTCTCTTTGACAAAAAGATGATCAGGCCCCATGTGGCTCTGTACCAAGAAGGTGACGATTTACCATTTACCAAGGTGCCCTTCCAGGATATCCACTTTGTGCGGGCCGATGGCAGTGTGTTAAGGAAATCTGTACGGAATGGCTTTTATACCAGTATTGGATCCTTCACTGTAAGCATGTTGCTACAGATATATTCCAAATTCAATGCATCAGGGCAATTAATTAAGGCCGTAGTTAATGGTGTAAATACGATAATGCCTGGTTTTCCACCTGAAAAGACCGGGTCCCAATATCATTCATTAACATTTTTTACACCTGCCGCTACGATGGCCTGGATGATGATCGACTTAATTTTTGATCGCCGAACCCAATATTTCCGGCCGCTGGAACGAGAGAAAGAGTATCCACGATCCATGTATAAATTTTCAATCAAGGTGATCTTTAATCGCCAGATCGAAAAAATCCAGCATCGCCTTAAAGAAAAACAGGCAGAAAAAGATGAGGAAGAAAAAAAGAAGAAGCAGGCGTTATATTAAATAATATTTTATTCTATTCGTTTTTAGCAACATTGCCATTTACCATCACAAAACTTATGGATCGAAAAGCTTTAATATCCTCGTCAGGATTTCCGTCAACTGCAATAATATCTGCGAAATAACCTTCTTTTATCTGGCCCAACTCATCATTTTTACGAAGTAATTTAGCGCCCATCACAGTGGCAGAATGGATCGCATCCATGGGCAACATACCATAATTTACCATGCGTTCCATTTCACGCCAGCCCTCTCCATGGGGCATGGAACCGATATCAGTACCAAAAACAATATTAACCCCCTTTTCCATGGCTCGCTGGAATGATTTCTTATGTTCCGCTACAATGCGATTACGAAATCGAGTATCTTCTTCACTTGCGCCTTTATCGGGGAGATAAACAGTCATAGTTGGGCACCAGAATGTGCCTTTTTTAACCATGAGATCCAGTATGTTATCATCCAGAAACATGCCGTGTTCAAGGCTGTGAACGCCGCCCTTAACAGCATGGTATGCTCCAGTGCCCCCATAGGCGTGGGCGGCCACATCCATACCCCATCTGCGGGCTTCATTCACCATAACTTCAACTTCTTTTGTACTTAACTGTGACAGGGGTTCCATTGTTTGCCGGTTGATATGCCGCAACGTGCCTGTAGCATATATTTTGATAAAGTCCACACCGGCTTTCCGCTGGTCCCGAATTGCAGCTACCATATCATCAGGATTATCAGCAATAATGGCTAATTGTTCGACTTTTTTATCTATCGATGGACGTAATCCAGTCAAATTCATGTGTCCACCAGTAATACTGATCGCCCAACCCGAAACAAATATTCTAGGCCCAAAAAACATACCTTCATTGATCGCATCACGGACGGCGATATCAGCCATATCTGCGCCCTCATTATCAACATCCCTTATCGTTGTAAAACCTGCCATTAATATTTCCTTTGCCGCTTTAAAAGCTTCCATGGTACGATAAGTATTTGTTTTATAAAGCACTGGCGGATTACTACCGTAATCAGGGGTTAAGCAAATGTGGGTATGGCCGTCAATTAGCCCCGGAAGAACTGTCTTATTGCTCAAATCAATAATGGAAGCTGAAGCGGATTTCAGATTTTTTCCGACTTTAATGATCCGATCCCCTTCAACGAGAATATCTACATTCTTTTTGACTATCTTCTTATTTGTATCAATGAACCGACCCGCGCGGATCAAGACCTGCTGCCCTTGAACAGCAAAAGTTGACAACAGTAAAGCTGACAATAAAATTAACAGTTTTGGATGGTTCATTTGATTATCCTTCTTTTATATAAAGATTAAAGTCAAAGCCCCTGCTAAGAAACAGGGGCTATTGTAAAGAGCGAGAGACGAGGTTCGAACTCGCGACATCCACCTTGGCAAGGTGGTGCTCTACCAGCTGAGCTACTCTCGCATTTGTAAAAATCATTATGAATTTATACAGTGATAACTATCTAATCAATTAGCTTTTCGGATACAATTCCCATTTTCGCTCGCCGCGGCTAAGCACCATCAAGGCCATACCCAGATAGATAAAATCTTCAATGATCCGTCTGATGCCTACCTGATGCCCTCCTCCATTTTCAACTGTTACCTTAAAACAACCACAATTGATATCAATTCCGCGGAACAGTGCCTGGCTTATTGCAATGATAAATACAACCATCATGCCTGCGGCAATAATGGCTGCCCCATCAATCATGATTCCCAAAACTAGACAGGTGCCTACCAGTAGTTCAAGTACCGGCAAAACAATGCCCAATAAATTTTCCAGACCAAATGGCAGCACATTATAATTTCCAATTGCCTTCGCGAATTCTGCTGGGTGGACTATTTTATCGATACTGGCATAAATCAGAACGATACCCAGTATGACCCGACAAAGTAAGGCAATAATTGATCGTTGGGAAAAATTAATCATGGCTCAGATGGATGCCCACTGGATTCCCAAGCAGTCCAGCCGCCCTTGAAAACAAGTAAATTACTAAACCCTTCATTTTGTAGTTCATAAGCCAAGTCCTCACTCGATCCGCATTCATCTCCGCTGCAATAGATCACCAGTGGTGCATTCTTGCCTTGCAAACTATCAAGCTTAAAAGCCAATTCCAGGAAAAACGGAAAATTCAATGCGCCTCTTATATGTCCTTCCTGATAATATTCCGGTTCACGGGCATCCACAAAAATGGTGCCTTTTTGATACAAATCGAGCGCCTGATCGAGGGTGATAGCAAGTATTCGCGGCTCAGCGGCTGATTCATATTCTATTTCTTCAGCTACTGCCAGTTCTTTTGCCAGCAATGGTATACCATTCGGGCGAATAACGTTTAGAATTAGACTAAATACTATAGAGGTTATTGTTATAACAATGATCTGGCCAATAGGCAACCGCGTAATCATCCAGATTGCATACCTTTTTTGAATCTTTCTTCGAAGCCAGGAGGATTCTTGTAAGGATTATTCTGCACTTTTTGCTTTTTCAGTGCTTCACATTGACCAAGAATATGCGTCACATAGGTCAAAATTGCGTCATCATCACCAATATTCCGTGATAAGGCCACACTGGTATATCCGGATGTATTCTTTGCAGCCTGCAAGCCATTCTCTAACGTTTTACGATTTGCTTTAAATTCCTTGATCATTTTCAAAATTCGCGGTTGATCACCGTATATTTCATCTAAGGGTTTATTTGGATCTTTATCTTGAAATCGTTTCAGCCTGCGATCAATGTTATCTAATTGCGCCTGCAGATTTGATACGTCCACCAGTGGTGAATCGAGCGTGGTAACATGAAGATCTATCTGGGCTAGGTATTTCCCTTGGACATTACTACCATAAGTAAATGGCCCATTTACAGGTTGTTTTGTCTCTGGTCGTGTCCTGACGGTATTCCTGCTGAGAAAAATATAATCTGCATCAGTAAAAGCTTCGTTCATCAACTTATTCTTATCCCGGTCAACATTTGCCAAGACAACGATAATATCCACTTTTGGTTTCAGTTCAGCTATTTGTGCTTCACCAGCCTTAATGAAATCACTTATCTGTACATCCCTGACCTGTGCTGGAATGAAATTGGTGAGACCAATTACGCCCATAGTAAGCCCACCCTCTGTAATAATATGGTGGGGTGGAAAGAGAAGTTCACCGCTTTTATTATCAATAATGTTTGCTGATATAAATGGAATTTCTGTGCTATCAACAATTTGTTGTAGGAAAGCCGTACCAGCAGCCAGGTCGAAGCCGCCTACGTTCACAGCATGACAGCCAATTCGTTCATAACCCTTCAAGATTGCATTCGCACGTAATTTATCTGCTTGTTCATTACCCCCTACCAATATAGCGGCACTGAATAACAGATCTCCCGCATCCAGGATAACTAATTTTTTCCCATCTTCCTTTAATTGTTTTACGTAAGTTGATTTTCTGGACAGACCGCCCAGTGGATTTTTCTTTCACCCGCAGGGGTCAAGTTGACCCCGAACATTATTTGATACCAACAGGGTAACACTGCTGCTACCCCTCTGTTCTGTTTTTGTACAGGCCAAGAAAAGGACAAGTATTATCAACGAACTATAATGAAACAATTTCATGATCCTAATTTATGCATTACTATGGTTACCTATAAAATATTTCCTCTTCTTTATCCGTTAAAACAGAAAGGTCTTAAGAAGAGCCATCCCTGATATTCTTGGCAAAATAGTCTTCCTTTGCCCTGTTTAACTCATGGATGATACTAATCCGCTTTTCGATCAATTGATATAGCAGTCTTCGTTTTTGATAGAAAATGGTCATAAATCGTAAGTGCTGGCCATAATTTTGTGCTTTACGGAAATAAAGTAAGGTGAAATTACCACTGGGAATAAATGTTAGAAAAAATAATGCTGTCCATAGCTTGTCATTGATAATACTATAGAAAAGAATCAATATGCCTATATACCAGACGATAAATAAACCCATCCCAAACAGCATTTTTTTTGAGCTTAAATCAGCATAATGGCCCTTCACAGCCCTTACTGCAAGTATACCAGATAATTTGTAGGGCAAATAGTTCAATAGCCATCCATATATAAATATTGGGAAACCAAAAACAAGGAAAAACCAGGATTGTAGGCGCCGGCGAATTGTAATCTTTGAGCGACTGGTAGACAGAAAATCATCCCGTATTTTTAATTTGTCTAAGATACTAATATACTGTATGATAGACTGCTTCATCTTATGTGACCATTTAGGTTTATTATCACTGAACCATTCCACGGCTCGAATTATCCCTTTGGACACTTTAAACTCATCATCCTTAGAATATTTGTCCAATCCTAAATCAACAGTAAGCTCTTTTTTGTAAATCGTTTCCAACGACTGCACAATATCCGCATCAGCCTGGTCTTTGAGCGTGGTGGTCAATTTTTTTAGAGCCTGCTGCAGTTGCGTTGTTACAGCTTGTACCGCAGACCGATCATCAGTCTCATACTGGTCCATAAAGTCTTTCATTGCAATTGGGTGCCCAAAACGACAATGGACATCGCTGCGAAACTTGGTTCCTGCAGAATAATTAATACCTGCCGGTACAATCTGGACATTCAGATTAAAATCATTACATGCTTCAGCCCCCAGCCCAATTCGGGCAGCACCAGTTTTTACCTTATGGATAATCCGTTCTGGCGTTGATTTACCTTCGGGGAAAATCAATAAGGCATGTCCTTTTTCCAAATGGCGATATGTTGCCGCAAACATATCCTCATTACGGATCATATCACTCTTGGCATCTATTTTCCTATAGACAGGAATAATACCAATTAGACCTAACAACCAGGCATAAACCTTATTAGAGAATAATGTGCTTCTGGCAAGGATAGAAACACGTCGGTTGCAATTGGCCCCCACTATCAGAGGATCCATCATTGTATTAGGGTGATTGGCTGCAAAAATTACGGGGCCTTTATTAGGTATTCTTTCTTGATTTTCAACAGAAATAGAATTAAAAAATAAGTTTATTCCCGTAATGGCCACTGGTTTGAGTAACTGGTAAAGCATTAACCGCCGCTCAATTTGGCCTGATAACCCTTTGTCTGCAGCAAATCTCTTACTTTTTCTCGAAAATTGCCCTGAATTAGGATCTCATTATTTTTCACGCTGCCACCTGTGCTACAGGATGATCGCAAATATTTTCCCAGTTCTTTCAGTTTTTCAGATGTACCCCTATATCCTCTGACCACAGTCAAAACCTTACCTCCAACTTTTCTATCCAAATGAATACGCAGATTCTGTTCCCGGGTTGGAATTTCTTTCAATCTTTCTGTTTCTTTGGATTCTGAAAATTCGGGATCTGTTGAATAGACAATTGCGGTATTTTTATTCTGTTTCATGTTACGGCCTTATTTCAATAGAATGACTTTTTCTGTTTGCATTATATGTCCAGCATGGCTGTGCACAATATAGACACCACTGGGGCTTAGAGATCCATCCCAATAAAATAGCTTTTTTCCAGCAGGTAATACATCATCTGCTAAAGAAATTACTAAACGTCCATGGATATCGTAAATATGCAATTGCAAATGCGCTTTCCTTGCCAAGGTAATGGGGATTATTACCTGCGGATTGAATGGATTTGGGTAGGGGTGAGATAAAATATATTGCTGAGGAAGAATCAATTCACCTGAGATATCCAGGTTACCCACCATAAAATCGACTATTCTGGGTAAATGATCCGATGCTTCATTAGTATCATCTGCTTCCAGTGATAATTCGTTTAATACAGAATCAGGCATCGCCAGCGTATTTAGAACAAAGTGTTTCAAAATGGATAAATTGCTATCCGTATAGAGCACATAATCCAATTTCCCTGGATTAAAAGAACTGCCGTCCGAACGCCAAGTATAAGCCATTCGTTTATGGGTATGTCTGGAAAATAGATCTGTAATGGCTGTACCATCCCAATCAAGAGGATAGTCAATCCCGTAAGCGGCTTCATCTTGAATATCGCCTGCCGTTACTGTTTCAATCTGCTCGCGGTACCCAACGAAATTAAAATCACCAACATGAAACATGGGCGTTCCTTCGGGCAGGTCAAAGGGTCCATTATCATTCAAACGCCATTCCCGAAGTACCTGCACCAACTCATCCACTTGTTCCTGGCGATCATCATCATTATCACAGCACGAGAAATGTGAATTAAGAATCAGCAGGTAAGGATTGACCGGGTCATCCGTTTCAAGGAGTGCGCACATCGTTCTTTCTGAGCTGATCAAATTGGCCTCATTAATGATTGGGTATTTACTGATCACTACCAGGTCCCGAAAGGTATAACCTTGGTACCAAGTATTCTCTGGAAACCAGCTAGAAATGATATCACCAATCTCGTTCCACTCGCTATGTTCTTGCAGGGCAATAATATCGGGGTCCAAAGCTTTAAATATTCGTTCGAAATAGGGCTGACGATCTGGTTCTAAGATACCAGTATAAAGCGTATTATAGCTTACCAGCCGGGTACCTTCTTTTTCCAGTAGGATGGGTTCCGCTGGACCCACTATCGTCCTATCCATTTGGTAAACTACACCGCCCCAACTATCGGGGATGTAGTCCCCTGTATCGTAAAAACTACTAAAAATGACTGCAATAGAATCAGGATCGTTCAGCGGGAAAGAATCTCGTGCAATTGCAATCTCGAAATCTGTGCTGGTAACAGTAGGCGCTTGGCGCAAGGATATATCATTCTGCCATAAATCAGTGACCCCATTCTGATCAAAATACTGCCCAGTGCGATTACCGAAATGCCAGGTCAATTCCGCCCCAAGGCCGCGGAAAGGATGGCCAGTTAGAGAATCTCTATCTGCGTCGATATACAGGAAAAAATTATTCCAATCCTGGAGTAGGGTCTCTTCACTGTTTAAACTTATTTTAAAAAATAAAAATTCGTCATCATTGGTGATCTTTAACTCGGCCCAGTCATCATAATTATAGTCACCTGCTGGATCCGTTACAGCAACGGGCACTTCCTGCCAATCATCCCATAGGCCATCAATTACTATGGGGTTCCCTGCATTAAGATAGGTTAAATGGATCAATAGAGTGATAAAACGACCAAACATGAAAGAATACTAAAACAAAAAAAGGCTCAAATCCACTGATTCGAGCCTTGCTGCTACTAATTAAGTTGACCTGTTAAAAAGGACTCTGTTCCTGGGGATTCCATTCTTTGAGATCCGGCGAATAATAATGGTGACCGTCAGCAGTTATTGCTACATAATACGTTTTTTCACCTTCTTCACCACTAAGAACGCTCAATGAAACAAAATCCGCACGGTCAGCAATTTTTGTGTGAAAAATAAACTTATTTCCAATATTGACCGGACTGGTGTTTTGCATTAATAATATTTTACCATTTGTAGTTAAAGCGGCAAACCCAAGGATCGGCGGCGCGAACCCTTCTTTGTACGATATTAATGCACAAATTTCTCCTTTATTAGATTTATCAATTTGATCTAATTTTTCCTTTAGGGTATTTACAATACCCACACTTACGGATTTACCAGGCTCACCACTTGGCCCAGGCGGTCCCTGAATACCTCTTTCATCAGGCGCGCCTTTTGGATCGGGAGGCACCTGTGATCCTTCGGGATCAGGAAGAGACTTAGGTGTGCAACCAAACAGAATCAGTACCCCAAAAAATAGGATAATATATTTTCGCATTAGGTACCAAATAAAAATGACGAGGACCAACTGAAGGCAACAGACATAACGATTAACAATTCTGAAATAATTGCCACAGCAAAATATCTAATGGCTGACTGCATATGGCCATGTTTGTACTGGTTTATCTGCGCCACGGAATAAACCTGGTTGGCGAACATTGTATAAGTTTTTGTTTCATTACTCATAATCTTGCGCAAATATTTTCCATAATCTTGCGCACTGGTAAAGCTGACGATACCTCCAAAATATGTGGCATTGATTTCGGGTAAATCTTCGCGATCTTTAGCTTTTCTTATACGGGGATTGATTACCAGTATTAACTGGATCAAGGCTAAAATCGCTGCTCCCAGGTATAATATTAACATAAAAAAATTAAACCAGTTGACCTGAATCTTAGTAAAGTGGACCAAGAAGAAGACCATGAACACACCCATAAGAGAAAGCATAGTGAACGCTTTCTGGTCAGTCCTGGTAATTATCTGCTGCTCACTATCCAAAATTCTAAATAAAGATATGTAAACATCTTCTTTCATTGTAATAATTCCTTATTTTAATAATTCGGGCCGAAGTTATTTAATCAATATCGTATATGCAAAAGGGCAATTAATTTTCTTTAAGGTCAGGATTTTCCTTTTTTAGGATCAAATATTCCCAATCCATTACTTGAACGGTGGCGTAATCAGGTATCGTTAATGTCTGGGTAACTGTTGTCGGCTGCAATCGCACTTCAACCTTATTCACTAACACATTTATGGGCATTGAGAACTCTGGCAATATTCCAGCGTAACGATAAAACAGCTTATCATTTGAAATCTTGTATTCCAGGGTTGGTGGACGACGGTTAAAAATATATTGATTGAAAAATTGCTTAAAGTCCTGTCCCGTAACATTATTTATATATTCAACGAGATCTTCCGTACACACTATCTGGGATCCAAATTCTTGCTGAAAACCCTTTAGAATGCCAAAAAACGTTTTGTCATCATTTAGTACACTGCGCAGTGTATGCAATATCCATGCGCCTTTATTGTACGCATCTTCAAACCCCCAGTAGTATTCATCTCTTGGCCCAACGATAGCACGGCGATTTCGGATTCTAGGACGCAGTTCCAACAGGTAATGGATACTCATGGGGTAGCCCAATTGATCCTCTATATAAAGCACTTCAGAATACATGGCAAAACCTTCATGCAGCCAAACGTCCGCCCCGTCGCACGCTGTGATATTATTGCCCCACCATTCATGAGCTGTCTCATGTAGGGTGATATAATCAATAAAGCCATAGATTGATCGTGATTTAGATTTGTCATAAATCCTAAAATCATTTCCGTATGCCACTGCAGTCTGGTGTTCCATACCCAGGTAGGGAGTTTCCACAAGTTTATACCCATCTTCCCACCAGGGAAATGGCCCAAAGAATTTCTCCAGGGATCGCATCATGTCTCGCGCTTCCTTGAAATGTTCCTTTGCGACTGCCTCATTGTAATCCAGCACATAGTATGTCGCCGGTTGAATACCCGTAACAGAATGAATTGTATCCTCTATAACAGCATAATTAGCGATATTTACAGATACGTTATAATTATTGATGGGTTTCGTAACAAACCACTTGTACGTTGTCTTTACATCGGTGTCCACTTTTTCCCGCAATCTGCCATTGGCCACACACATAATATTATTAGGCACCGTGATATTAATAGCCATACTGTCCGGTTCTTCCGTGGGATGATCCTTACAGGGCCACCACAGACTGGCACCGTCACCTTCACAGGCTACACCAACAAAATCACGATCAGCCTTGTCTTTTTCCCAAACAAATCCGCCATCCCAGGGCGGCCGTTTTGCTTCTATCGGTTCTCCATGGTAGGTCACCCGAAATTGAAATTGCGTACCTGAAGCCACTGTAGGAAAGATAACAAACACAGCATCCTCTTCTCGAACATAGGACAAGGTTTTTCCTTTATAATTGACCTCATCTAAAATCATATTTTTGGCCAAGTCGAACTGCAATTCCGTGAAATCATTGATAGCCAGAGCATGAAAATCAACATAACCGGCAATCTTTCTATTGTCTATGTCAATTTCAATATTGAGATCATAGAAGGTTACATCATAACAAATACGCGGCGGTGTAAGTTCGCCCAGTAATTTAGCCCGAGGGGTCAGTTTTGGATATGGTTCCGCTTCCTCAGGAATTTCCATACCACTACGATACCTGTTCATCATCTGCCTGGTAGAAGAACAACTGGAAAATACCAGGATACCAATTAGCCCAATTAAAATAAGTTGTATTTTTTTTCTCATAGGATAGCAGAATCGTGGATCCGGACTGGATCAAACAAAAGATGCCCTGAATGCCATTCGTTAATTTTGGACAATTTACTTGAAATCATACGCTTTATATTACTGAAAATTATTTTTTATCAAATTATTAAGGAATCAACAAAGTTTATAAAGATGCAATCCAATTGCAACTTATTAATTGAATCATTTATTGGTGTTGATTTGACGTATAAATTAAGATTATACTATTATTAATAAATTGATCTAATCCGATATTATTATATTAAAAATATTTACCCAAATAGAAAAGCTAGCCAATGAATATTTGTATATATTTAAGCGTTGTTCCCTACTCTTCACACTTCCACAGAGGAAAAAACCGCATTATCTAATAAATATGGTTCTTAAAATATTATTTTGAATAATAGTTCAAAAAAAAATAGCGCATCATCCCAAAAGATAGGGCTTGATATTGGTCTAGTAATTGGCCGGTTTTTTATGGGTTCAGAAGACCTCCACTATGGCTACTGGCCCAATGGGAAAGATGCTTCCGTACAGAATTTTGCCCATGCCCAAGACAGTCATTCCAAGCTCATTATGGATCATATACCTGAAAAAACAAATTCCATCCTCGATGTTGGTGGCGGTTCAGGGAATCTGGCCCTCAAACTACTGGATAAAGGCTACAGCGTGGACTGTGTTATTCCCAGTGAATATTTAGCGGAACAAGCAAAGGAAAAACTTGGGAATGAAAGTGTGATCCATATTTGCGGTTTTGAACAAATGCCAACCACCAAAACTTACGATCTCATAATATTCAGTGAATCTTTCCAGTATGTGAAAATGGCGGAATCATTCCGTAAGGTTGAGGATATGATTAATTCTGTTGGGCATCTACTGATCTGTGATTTCTTTCGCCGTGATGTACCGGGAAAAAGCCCCATGGGCGGCGGCCACAGCTGGCAGGGATTCAAAGACACCATATCCACCCTACCATTTCAACAGGTAACAGACTTGGATATCAGTGAAGAAACGGCTCCCACCATTGACCTTTTGGATCAATTCTGCCAAGATGTGCTTATGCCTATTTCGGAAATGTCCGGGTCATACTTACAGTATAACTACCCCTACCTCACAGCACTATTAAACTGGAAATTAAAAAAACGCATAAAGAAAATCCGGCGTACTTATCTCAGCGGCGAGCTAAATGGGGATAGTTTTAAGAAGTTCAAGACTTACCGTTTACTACTTTATAAACGAAAAAGCTAGGTTGTGGAGCCGGACGGGATCGAACCGACGACCTCCTGAATGCCATTCAGGCGCTCTCCCAACTGAGCTACGGCCCCATATCCATTGATTGCCCAATGGATATACAAAAAATGCTTGTGAATTTATATTAGCACCCTATAAAAACAATGATATTTGGATACTAATTAGATCTTTCCTCGTCGTAGAATGACGTTGGCAAGACTCTAACCCCCACTTTTAAGCCGAGCTTCATAATTAGGGGAATAATTACCATACTAAAAGGCATTATCAACGGAATGGATAACCCGGCTATCTTCAAAAGATCAAAAAACTGATCCCTAACAATCTTCATCTCGCCTCTGCTTAATTCACCGCCTTGTTCCGCATATTTTTTTAATAATAAACCCAGTTCTCTGGTTTCCTTTTGTTCATTTTTTATTGCCAGAAATATTTTTTCAAAGCGATTATAAACCTGGTGTTTGTCAAGTGTAGAATCAAAATCTGATTGTACACTTGGATTATTAACCGGCACTGGTAATGTCTCAATAATATGTGCCAATTCAGCTTTTTCTATATGTTCAATAATTTCTTCTTCGGGCTGTTGTTTTTGAAGCAACAGTTCTGGATTAATTTCAGTGTCTTTTTTGGTCATAACTGATTAATCATTAGGCCCAGGGCGCTTAATACCATACTTTAAATTATACACGCGATAATATTCATTCAAAGGCTCAGGGTATTTTCTTCCTTTCCAGACATACCGTAATGAATCATTGGTATGTGTATCAAGAATTTCTCCAGGTTCCATCTGGATGTGATAAAATACCTGTTTACCAATTCTTTTTAATTGCGAATCCTCTGGATTATAGCCAAAGACCTGAGACAAAAGGTAAGCATTTTTTGTTTTCATCTTTTCCAACATCATGGCTTCAATTTTTCGTTCCAGTCCAGGGATATAGCTGGCTTTGCTGGCTAGACTCAATACGGAAGATAACCTAGGGTTATTCTTTCCTTCAAGGGCTAGCCGCGCTGCAACCAGGTTTTCAAAATCAACATCCGCGGTTAAAATGCTTGGCATTGATGCATTATCTTGAGTTGTGAAAGATCCGTCCATTGAACCTCTTAATTCATATAGAAATCCCTCTGCTGTCAGGGCACCTTTAGTAAATTGAGTTACCACTTTGTTATTGGCAGAAGCTGAGATGTAAGAGTTGTCTCTGCGGACAGGTATATTGCAATTGACCATAATTACGGATGGTATTATAAAAAGTTGAGCATGATCCAGTCTGCTGTCAGGTACACCAATGATCACTCTGCCAATGCATGCAAAAGTTTTTAAGATTATTTCTTCATAATTATTACGCCGAGAGTTAACAGTAGCTTTGAATACAACATTATTATCTATCTCATCAAAGGATAGGTCAACCTCATCCGTTTGAATTCTGAAATAACGAAAATACCTAAATACTTCATTTTTGAAGGTCTGTTTCTGCTGAAAATTTATTTTCCGGGTTATTGCAGGATCAGCGAATAAACAAACTGTGAAGGTTGCCACAAATAAAATAGGTAGGCGGATCACTTTGTACATGGTTGGTAATATGGAGTGGGTTCTGGCTAGGTATGAAAAGAAAATATTATTTCATCAATATCATCTTGCGCGTCGCCAGGTAACTGCCAGCTTTAAACTCAGCAATATAAACACCTGAAGCTACCGTGCTGCCCATTTTATTCAGGCCGTTCCAGACAACGTGTCTGTTGCCGTAGGACTGTTCTTCATTAACAAGGACAGCCACTTCCTGGCCTAACATATTATACAATCTTATACTTACGTGGGAACGAACCGGTAGCGAATAATCCAGACGGGTATTTGCGTTAAAGGGATTAGGATAGTTATATCCTATGGAATATTCCGTAGGCATCCCATTCAGGATACGCTGGATCTCATTTTCCACAAATTCGGACTCACCTATCACCATTTTCAAATCATAGCCAACGGTAGATTTTTCTGCGATCCGGAGCCCTGTTTCCATAATATCACGATAGGCCGCCTTTTTTTGCAGATCCACCAGGGCGACGATAATATTTTCCTGCGGTTCATCAATCGCATGGATTTGAATATCCACCGGTCCATCCTTGTCAAGTGATTCTACACGGATATCCCAGACGCCATTTACTTCATTGATTGACCGGATATCGGTAGTATGATAGTAACCACCATCCGCTTCTGGAGACAGACCAACAGCTAGGTGTCCATCGATCATGGGCGGCTCGTATAGATCGCCGCGATCCAGTCCTTCAGTAGACCGGAAATCCCGGCCAATATAGTTGTTATGGTCAAAATAATGCTCTGAATCCGCATCAATCCGCAAGCGCCAGGAATTTACCGCCGCACGGGGTGGCGGACCTGCCGATACTCGTCTCAGACCAGAATTATCAGCTACTTCTAACGCTGTCGGGACTAGATCGATCACTTGCACCGTGTCCGTATTATTATTAATCAGGTAGCCGCCCCAGGGGTGCATCTCGGTAACCACCTCACTCCAGCCGCTCTGGAATTGGTGGGAACCAATACCGTAAGTGATCGGACCATAAAAATCACCCTGGTCAAGATCAATCGGTACAGTAATGAAAAATGGATTACCTACAAAATTCCAGCCGGGGTTTAATTCCATAGCATAGGTTTCCAGCGGCAGCGATGTACCGGAACCAGGCGTAAAGTCGATCTTTTCATCGTACTGGTGCTTAAACCAATAGGCTTCCCCCAGATAGAGCGTATCCGGTACGAACCAGGTATTGTTATCCCAGTCACGGGAATAGAAGACATGCTTCGTATTAAGGCCCGTACTGGTAAGGGCACCATTGTCCAATGATCCAGGAAAGGATACCAGGCGCCATTTTTCAATGGGCAGACCTGTTGGGTAGGCGCTATCATCCACTCGGGACGTAGGGTCATCTTCATCAAATAGGACCGGTGCAGTTACATAATCACTTTGGGCCACATAGTAGAGACTATCCAGTACTTCCGCACTGGCAATGAAATTCTCGATCGTCACCACCGAATCCGGGATGAAAGCAGTAAAGGCAGAATCATTACGAACCATGGGAAAGGCCATGGTAGAGTCCATACCGCCGACATTAACATATATCTGGGCACTGAGAATACCATTAAAATCCGAGAACTTTGCCATGAGATTCACGCCCAGTCCTACTTCCAGTTGCTCATCCATGATCACAAACTGTTCTACAACCGGTGGTTCCGTATAGAAACCCTGGGTTACGACCCAGAATCCGGATTCCAAACTGTATGGTCCACCACTGCTATTGGTAATAACCGGTAGGCCCATGGATCCAACCAGGTTTATTCCATTATCCCACCAGCCTTCAGAATGAGTTGCCGCGTTGTTCATGATAGTGAAACCACCCATCTTCATCTGATAGTCTTCCTGCCCAAAAATGAGCTGGACGGCAAGTAGGATTACAGGGATCGATCTATTCATGGCTTTTTTCATGTAACTGTCTACTTACTTTTCTGTTGCCATACTGAGTTTTACCGGTTTTTCGTTATTTTCAGCTTTTTTATCATCAGTTTTATCACTCATATCATTATCCAGCATTTTCATGATCGATTGCAGCTGTGCTTTCAGTTGATCAATTTCCTTTTGCTGTTTATCCATCTCAGTCTGCTGTTCCTGCATCGCTTTCGTAAGCA
>CAYYXU010000032.1:0-16550 GCA_964475645.1 uncultured bacterium
TACTCTTTCAAACCGCTAAAAGTAGTAACCGAATTTTAGGAAGAAGACTAGCAATGATACATCCGCAGCTACAGGCATGAACTCATCCGATATAACGGTACCAGGACCACAATAATCAGCCAACGATGTCATTATAGTGTATTAATTATCAAAGTAATTAAAGGATTAAATTTTTTCTGGAACCTGGTCCAAAATATATTCTGCCATGGCTGTTATTGTTAGACTTGGGTTTACACCCAGATTTGCTGGAATGACTGAACCATCTGCCACATAAAGATTCTTATAGTGAAAGATCTGGCCTTTATAATCGATCACACCATTTTCTGGACTATCGGCCATTACGCACCCTCCCATAATATGGGCTGTTGTTGACGTATTTAAAAATATTTCTGTAATGCTGGCAGCTGGATCACCATCTATCTTTTCAGAAAGGCGTCTGGTATATTCATTCGCTACGGGAATATATGCCGGTACTTTCTGGTCTGTATCGCAATTAGAGTTCATCGACCTTTTACCAAGGCGCCACCAGCGGCGTTTGTAATCGAAACGCATATAATTACTTATCGTCTGCATAACTAGAACATATGTAGATTTTTCAGACACCCCCACGGGGTTTATGCTACGCAAAAAAACGAGTGGATGGCGAACAATATTCCACAACCATAAGATTGGTCGGGGAACATAATCATGCTTATCCACTAATAATGTTGCTAAAAGAGACATAGCGCCTTGTCCCTTACCGTAGCGGCAAGTCTCAATATGGGTATTCTCATCAGGATGAATACCCGAAGTAATGGCAATACCCTTAGAATAATCGACATCTTTTCCTTTTGCTATGACTCCCTGTATAGCTTCGCTATTTGTGCGGATATAATTTCCTAATTGGTTTGAAATATTTGGTAAAGAGCCTTTCGATTTGCAACGGTGCAGTAATTTCACTGTTCCCATCACACCGCCGGAAAAGACTACCCCACCGGCATGGTATATCTTTTTTCTTTTTACCATACCCGTAACTTTCCTAGTAACAAGTATATAATTCTCTGAGCCATTGGGTTGTACATCCACCACCTTTGTTTCCGGTATTATATCCACACCAAGATTTTCTGCTAAGAAAAGGTAGTTCATATCCAGTGTATTTTTTGCACCGTGCCTGCAACCGACCATACAACCACCACACAGAATACAGCCGGTTCGATCCGGACCCTCGCCATCAAAATAAGGGTCGGAAACCGTCACTCCTGGTTCACCAAAATAAACACCGACATCATTAACGTGGAATGTATCTCCAACACCAGCATCATCAGCACATTCCTTCAGCAATTTATCGGCATGAGTAATTACCTCGCTCTTGGTGACTCCAAGCATTATTTTAGCTTTTTCATAAAATGGTGAAAGTTTTTCTTTCCAATCCCGTCCGCCCCATGCTGGATTGTCGAATGCCTCATCGGGCGGTATTAGGAGATTATTGGCATAAACTAAACTACCGCCTCCTACACCTGTACCATGCAGAATAAAAACATCTTTTAATAATGTAAGTGCCTGAATTCCATAAAAACCGATTTTAGGTATCCAGAAATATTTTCGAAAATTCCAGTTGGTTTTTGGAAATTCTTTTGACCGATAACGTTTTCCTTGTTCAATCACAGCGACTTTGTAACCTTTTTCGGCAAGACGAAGAGCAGCTACAGATCCCCCAAATCCTGAACCAATTATAACATAATCGTAATCCTTCATAAAAATAAACTAGACTGTAATAACGATCTTGCCCATGCTCTTTCTTGATTCCATCAATTCATGGGCTTTAGGTATTTCATCAAAAGAAAAAGTCTGTCCGACTACTGGGCGTAGATTATGTTTGATAACAAATTCAGATGATCCTTGAATAATGCGATCTATAATTGCCTCATCTTTCATGAGGTAACCCAAATGGAATGCCATCATGCTATATACACGTTTGGACATATCCATAAGGTTTGCTTTTGGTACACCCTTCCAGGTTTTATACCACGAAATTGGATTCCACTTCTTTAGATCCATACTGGCATAACCCATTACAATGATCCGGCCCAAAGGCTTAAGTACTCGGACACTCTTTTTAAATACATCTCCGCCAACCATTTCCTGGATAACGTCTACACCTTGACCATTTGTTAATTTCATTACTGACTCTTCAAAGTCCTCCTCCAAATAGTTGATAGCATGGTCAATTCCCAAATCCTGGACCATTCTAGCCTTTTCCAGATTACTTACAGTTCCATAAACGGTACAGCCCGAGGCTTTGGCCATCTGCATCGCAGCAGTTCCAACACCGCCAGCAGCAGCCTGAATCAATACAGATTCACCTTCTAAAAGTTTTGCCATTTCAAATAAACCGACCCATGCTGTGGAAAAATTGACAAAAAAAGCTGCATTTTCTTCAGGCGTAAATTGTTCGATCGCCGGGGCCGTAGTTTGCCAGTGGCCGACAAATTTTTCTGCATAGCAACCGTACTGTGTACCAATGATAACCTTGTCACCTACCGCTCTAGTTGACACACCGTCCCCGATGGCCTCAATGCTGCCATAAGCTTCCATACCCAAGGTATAGGGCATTTGTGGTGCCCAGCCGTAGAAACCTTTCCGAGCCATAATTTCCGCATAGTTCAAACCAATGCATTCAATATTTACTCTGACTTGTTCATGTTTCAATTCAGGTACAAGAACATCCGTTGGTTGCAAAACTGCTGGTTTCCCGTGTCTACGCAATACATAAGCCTTCATATTATTCATTCCTTTAAAATTTAATATTTCGAGCCAAATCTCATTTTGACTAAAACCCGTACCTTCATTATAAATGTCTTTCCTTAATTTTCTGTTTTTCTATTACTTAGCATCCAATCGTACAGTGCCGAATTATCATACGTTTCTGTCCATGAATCATGGTACGCTTCTGGATATAATGTATAACGGACCTTGCCCCCAGCTTTTTCCAGTGCTCGAACCATTTTCTCCGATTCTTCGGCCAATACCACTTTATCAAGACCTCCATGAAAAACCCAGATTGGCAAATTTTTCAATATATTTACAGTTGCTGGATCACCGCCACCACATATAGGTACAGCCGCAGCAAAGAGATCAGGTCGGCGGGTAGCTAGCGCCCAGGTACCATACCCACCCATACTTAATCCGGTAACATAAACCCGTGTTTTATCAATACGATAATTTTTTATTATTTTCAGTACTAAGGACTCTAAAGCTTGTAGCATTTTCTTGTCCGTCCACACATATTCAATTGGACATTGAGGTGATATAACTATAAATGGGAAATCTTCCTGCGTCTTAACTATCTTGGGAATACCATGTATTTTTACTAATTCTAGATCGTCACCTCTTTCGCCCATGCCGTGAAGGAATAATATGAGCGGCCAGGTTGTCTTTTTAGCGTTAGAATAATCTTTAGGTAGGGAAAAAAGATATTTCAAATCAATCTCATCTTCATTCAAATGTTTCATTTTACGCTGCTGTGCGAAACCAACAGATAGCGTAATTATTAAAATAAATAGTAAAGATTTATTAATCATTAATATTTCAGAAAACCCAATCCATCATTTCTGGTTGTATAAAATTGGAATGCACATCAACAGTTTGTTTGGTAGCAATTGATGTGTCAATAGCTTCCATGATCTCAATGATATGTGCTGCATGGTCCCCTGAAGCGCGGTGAGGTTTATTTTTCAGGATGGCTTCCGCAAGATCTTCGAGGCCGCGGGCATATTCCGTGCCATCATAGGGCTCGCGGATTGGTGGTATAAGTAACGGTTCACCCCCCAATTCAAAAAATTCCAAAGGTGCACTATAGTCATGTGCACTTCCTAAGTAAAGCATACCGCCATCCCCATGAATCTCGATTGCATGATCTTGTTTGGAATCATTGGCGTAAAAATTGCAGGTTAACCGCAGCAATCCACCATTTTGGAGTTCTATTAAGGCGAGAATAAAATCAGGCGTAGTAACCTTGAACGATTCTCCGCCCAATGTTCTACGTGTCGGTACAATCACTTTCCCATAACCAGTGACACGTTTGACAGACCCCATGAGCGCTGTACAGACTGTCAATGCATAAATACCCACATCCCAAAGAACGCCCACATCAAAAAACGGTATTGGATTTGGATGCCATGTCTCAATTCTATCATGATTTATTTCGGCGTATACCAGTCTGATTTTCCCTAAAATACCTGATGCTATTTTCTGAGCTGCAGTTTGCTGGGCTTCCCCCATATAGGTAATTGGAGCACTGCTCAAACGCAAATTCTTTTTTTCGGCTAAATCAACTAGGCGTTTAGCATCCTTATAGTTCATTGCTAAAGGTTTTTCTGTATACACGTGTTTTCCAGCTTGAAGAATTTGTTCGATAATTTCCGCATGGACATGGTGAATTGTAAGATTAACCACCAAATCGATCTTTTCATCTGCAACCATTGTCCCGAGATCGGGATACACTGCGCAGTTGTAAGTAGCAGCCAGTTCCTGGGCACGTTCAGAGACAATATCTGTAAGTCCAACTAAATGGACATTATTATAATTCGTGATCTGTTCTAAATATGTTTCAGCTATGTTGCCACAGCCTACTATACCAATGGCTATTTTATTGTCTTTCAATTCTTACAGATCTCCTTGGTTAATCAAAATACGGGGTCGAGTTTATCATACCAATTCTTTTTGAGTATAAGCGTTGTGCCAATCACCAATATCAAGGATACGGTAAAAGCAGTGTACTCATATACTAGTAGATATATAGGTACCAGGACCATATTAATTTGCCAAACCATACCAATAAAGATATTGAACATATCTCTGTAAAATTTATCATTTTTTCTAACATTCGGATCACTGGATTGTATTTTATTCAAGATTGGTTTCCAAAAACCCCAAGGGCGTACATTTTTATAGAATTCCTCTAGTGTTTTATCATCATCTGGCGCTGTCATAAGACTGCCGCTAATCCCAGCAATACCTGATAAAATTAAAATGAAGGGGAAAGCGTTCAACGGAGACAGTTCTGGTAAAGCCATGGGCATTATTAGCGCTGCCAAAACACCAGCAATCATGCCATAGAAATAGCCAAAACCATTAAAGCGCCACCAATGCCATTTAAGAATATTTGGGGCTGTGTAACCGCCAAATAACCCGGATACAATCCACTGAGTGACACTATTCACAGATTCAGACATAAAACCAAAGGCTATTCCAACAGCTACAATCAAAAAAGAAGCGATATAACTGGCTTTAATATATACATCCGTAGGTGCGTTGGGGTTGAAATAGCGCTTGTAAACATCGTTGACCAGATAAGCTGCGCCGGCATTGACAGTAGAATCAAACGTTGACATAAAAGCAGCCAGCATTCCAGCTAAAACAAAACCCACCAATCCAACAGGTAAAAATTCACTGATCACCCATGGTAGTACCAATTCAAAATCCACATTATCACCCATAGCTATAAGATCATTACTAAAATAAACGAGGGCCAGAGTAGTAATACCAACGATCATAAACCAGCGCGGAATCTGGCAAACAGATACAATAGCACTCATAAGACCTGCTTCACGGGGTGTCTTTGCTGCTAAAATTCTCTGCATGTCATACCCCGGTGTTGGGCCCGCTAAACTGATTAAAATACCTTTGAATATCATCATCATGAAAAAGATGGTAAAAAGATTCCAACCATCGGCCATAATCTGGTTATTGGCCGCTGGGATCAGGTCGTTCCAATCAAGATCCAATTCCCAGGTGAAAGCCAGATCTAGCCAACCATTCGGTATGACGGCATGGAGCGCTTCTGGCGTAACTCTGGTAAAGGCAATAAAGCCAATTACAAACGATACGATAGTTAATAGCGTAAATTGAATCAGATCTGTAAAGACGACACTGTACATACCGCCAAGCACAACATAAATTGTAGTTATGCCCATAAAAATTATCGCATATAGCTCAGGGGATATATCAAATGGAAAAAATACACTGGCAAACTTGCCAATCCCTTGAAATGCATAGGCCAGAAAACCAATCACACTGACCATAGCGAATACCAAAACACTTATCCTAGATAGTTCGGATCCCTTACCATTACCAAAGCGAGTGGTTATCCATTCAGATCCAGTAAGTACGTTGGATCTACGGATCCATATGGAAAGGTAGACCATTAGAAATATTTGATTAAAAGTAGGCCAAATCCATGGTATCCATGCACCCTTTACCCCATATACCAAGAACATAAGTACTAGCCACATGGTTCCGGTAATATCAAACATCGATGAAGAGTTTGACACGCCAAGTATATACCAAGGAACTGATCTACCAGCAAGAAAATATGTGTCGAGGTTCTGGGAAGCGCGCGTGGTTAAGTAAATCCCCATCGATACAACCGCGATCAAGTATAGAACAAGGATTGTTATATCTATAGGATGGATGGTCATCTATGTAGGCTATTAATACAATTTATGAGGGTATTAGATAATAATAATATTATTGTAGCCTCCCCAAATCCACAAACCAATTTATATCCAAATTATCTAAATTTGTATTTATTATAGTCGGAGTGAAATAAATTAATTCAAGATTTATAGTGATTTTGAATTATTAATGAAGAAGGCAATATTCATCATAATCATATTCTTTGGAGAATTACTCATGTCTCAAGATGCAGTGGAACAAGGTCAAAATTTTATCAATGTTGTCGATAAAAACTTTTTTCGAAATGGTAAACCATATTATTTCCTGGGAACCAATTTTTGGTACGGTATGAATCTTGGATCCCTGGGCCCAGGAGGAGACAGAGAGCGATTGCTTCGTGAACTCGATCATCTAAACAAAATTGGTGTTAAAAACCTCCGTGTTATGGGAGCCAGCGAAGGCCCGGATACAGAACCGTGGCGAATGCGGCCCGCTCTACAAATAGCTCCTGGAGAATATAATGAAGAAGTATTGGATGGTTTGGATTTTCTTCTGTCAGAAATGGGCAAACGGGATATGACGGCCATCATGTGTATGAATAATTTCTGGCCCTGGTCTGGCGGTATGGCCCAATATGTATCCTGGCAGGATAGTTCAAAAATTCCTTACCCGCCGATTTCCGGTGATGGCGACTGGCAATACTATCAGGAATACACTGCATCCTTTTATTCGAATGAAAATGCCGTTACTGATTTTTTCAACCATTTACGTTTCATCATTTTACGAGAGAATCCATATACTGGTAAATTATACCGGGATGATCCGACGATCATGACATGGCAACTTGGGAATGAACCGCGAGGAATCAATAATCGCGAAGATTTCACACGGTGGATCAACAATACAGCAAAATATATCAAATCGATGGATTCGAGCCACCTGATCACTATAGGCAGTGAAGGCGCCACTGCCCATCCTTCCTCAGGAAATGATTTCTTGGTGGATCATGAAAGCAGTTATATCGATTATACAACTATTCACGTGTGGGTACAGAATTGGGGTTGGTTTGACCCTTATGATAAAGAATCATTATCCCCTGCTATCGAAAAGGCTACTGCTTATATAAATGAACATGCATTATTAGCTGAAAAGTTGAATAAACCTGTTGTCCTAGAAGAATTTGGTATATCTCGAGATAATAATGATCATGCTGTCACAGGATTTGTTACACTACGTGATGAATACTACAATCAAATATTTACTCATATCCTGGATAAAGCAGCAGCTGGGTCGCCAATAGCAGGGTTGAATTTCTGGGCCTGGGGCGGTATGGGCCGGCCTCGCGAGCCAGAAGCGATCTGGCACACAGGTGATGATTTCACTGGAGATCCACCCCACGAACATCAAGGCTGGTATTCAGTGTATGACACTGATTCGACCACATTGGAAATTATTGACCAATATACCAGAAAATTTAATTCACTCTAGCAATCGTTTATACTATGATCAATGCATCAGCATACATTCTCATTGGTGGCCAAAGCCAACGCTTTGGATCCCAAAAATGGAAGGTTCAAATTGATGGGAAACCTGTTTTAGATCACCTTTGGGAAAAATGTAGCAATTTTGACTCTAGGTGGGTTGTCGGTAAGAATCAGCATATTGATCTGGATAAACCTTTTATCACAGACAAATTGAATATGCGGGCACCATTTAATGGTTTATATACAGCATTACAACACACTCGTAGTGAATGGAATTTGATATTATCTTGTGATTTACCGCTTATCACCGGAACAGTTATTAAACAACTATGGCAAAAAAAACATAATGATAGTAATGGCGTTATACCAAAAACCAGTAAAGGATTAGAACCGTTAGCGGGTTTTTATAACCGTCGATTAATGTCACTATTGAGTTCTAGACTTAAAAATGAAGATTTTAGTTTGCAAAGCTTAATTAAAACTGAAAATTTCACTATAATCACAATGGAATCGGATAAGGATGCTTTTTTCAATATGAACACACCGGAAGATTATGAAACTGTTGCTTCTTTGAATACCATATCTAAATAAATACGAAAATATCCAACTAATAATTATGCCCAGTCGTAATGGTTATTGCAGTGGATTTAAAACTGGGTGTTTTGCTACGGCGATCAATAGCTGTGGATATTAATTTATTTGCTTCAGGGAAATAAGTTGCTACATTTCCTTCAGCAATATCAAATGACTGTATTTTGACTGCTTCCATTTTTCCTGTTGCACTATGAAGATCCACTGTATCACCTTGGTATAATCCCAGTTTTTGAATATCGGATTTATTCATCAGCACTACCCAACGTTCATTAATGTCCCGAAAAGTATCTGATTCCTCATAAACAATGGTATTAAACTGACCTTCACTGCGGATACTGGCCATTTTGAATTGCCCGTTTTTTACCTTCGCTGGAGGAATATTTATTTTTTTGAAATTAGCTTTCCCATTTGCTGTAGCAAACTCTGGATTATGAAAGGTTCTATTGCCGATTTGAAATTCATTTTTGGTATCATCAATTTCCTTAATATTCTCAAACCCTGGTATAATCTGTCCAATTGCATCGCGAATATTGATATGTTTTTTGAAGGATAAAAAATCAATCTTATCGTTTCCTAGCGTCTCCGCCGCTATAGTTGCAATAATATCTATTTCAGACCTAACATTATTTAATCTGACGATACCGCCATCGCTCATACGTACAAAATTAAACATGGATTCCTGGGTGGTTGGTTGTTTCTCTTCATCCCGCGCTGCTACAGGTAATATAATGGTTTCCTCACCAACACCAATAAAATGACTTTGGTTTAAGGTAGTGGTTAAAAAAACCTTAAATGGTACATTGCTTAGGGCTTGCTTAGTATATCGTGAATCCGGTGTAGCAGCATAAAGGTTACCGCCCATTAGAAATGCGAAATCCATCTCACCTTTATGTGCTGATTCAATACATCCCATTGTATCTAAACCATTTGCTTCTGGTACTATAAATCCCATCTCTTTTTCGAGTTTTTTCAAAACAGTTTTCTTCAAGGTTGGGGTAACCCCCATAGAACCAACTCCCTGTACATTTGAGTGACCCCTTAAGGGTAAAAGACCAGCATTTTTCTTCCCTATCATACCTCTGAGGAGAGCAAGATTTACAATTGATTCGACATTTTCTACCCCATGTTCATGATGGGTGATTCCCATAGCCCAGCTAAAGATAACATTTTCAGCAGATAGATATAGATCAGCAAGGTGGCCAATCTGTCCTCGATCAATACCAGATGATTTTGTTATATCTGCCCATGAAGTTTCCATGATATCTTGTGAGTAACTGTGGTAACCTGATGTATGGTGCTCGATAAATTCCATATCAATATTTTCACTTTCGATTAGTACTTTTGCAATTCCCTTAAATAATGCAATGTCACCACCAATATTCGGCTGTACAAAATCTGTGGCAATTTGATTATCGCTAAAAAGCATTGATTTCCAATCACTGGGGACGTTAAATCGAACCAGGCCGGGCTCTTTTATTGGATTAACAATAATCACTTTACCTCCCCGCCTGCGGCAGTGTAGCAGTTCCTTAAGTAACCGAGGATGATTTGACGATGGATTAGATCCGATAACCCAAATCATATCCGACTTACGTAAATCTTCTAAAACGACAGTTGCAGTCCCACTGCCGATGGTAGCGCTAAGTCCGACCCCGGAAGCCTGATGGCAATAGTATGAGCAATTGTTAATGTTATTTGTGCCATAGGCTCTTACAAATAATTGTAAGAGAAATGCTGCTTCATTGGATGATCTGCCAGAACTATAAAAAAATGTTTTCTCTGGATCTGTTTGCTGCAAAGTAATAATTATCTTTTCCAAAGCTTTGTTCCAGCTAATTGGTGTGTAATGGTTACTCAATTTATTTTTGTACAATGGTGTATTCAACCGACCACATCTTTCCAGTTTTCTTGGAGTGATCCGTTTGAAATCATCGATAGTATTTTCTTTAAAGTAGGATTCAGGTATCGCTTTTTGAATGTCAGTCAGTTGGGCTTGGATACTTTTCTTGCATATTTCAGGGAAACTGGATACTTCATTGGTCATTCCACCTTTTTGCCCACCCATGCCAAGTGCACAGGTTTTGCAGGTGTTTCGTGAAGTAATCGATTGATAGAAATTCCCAAATCCAACTTTTGAGGCAATCTTTAAGGCTGCAGTAATAGAACTAAAACCAGAGACAGTTTTTTTCATAGTTAGAATACCATAATATGAACTATCCCAACTTCACTATTATTATTTAAAGTGAAATTGACTAATTATTAAGAGCGTAAATCTTCTGGTTTTAATGGAAGTTTACGTACTCGAATACCAGTTGCAGCAAAAACCGCATTTGCAACTGCAGGCGCTATAGGAGGTAAACCTGGCTCTCCAACACCACTTGGTGCTTCAGAGCTATTAATTATATGCACATCAATTTTTGGCATTTGATCCATTCTAAGGACTTCAAATTCGTGAAAATTAGTCTGCTTTACTGTTCCATCTTCAATCGTGATCTCTCCATTCAATGTTGCTGATAACCCATATACAATAGATCCCTCCATCTGTGCTCTGATTGTAGTAGGACTCACTGCCTGGCCACAGTCGACTGCACATACTACCCGATGGACATGAACAACGCCTTCATCATCAACAGAAACTTCAGCTACCTCAGCCACATAGGTCCCGAATGATGCATGGCAAGAAACACCCTGATAATGATCTTTTTCAATAGCTTTACCCCAACCAGCTTCTTCAGCTGCCAGTTGCAAAACTTTAGTATGACGCGGTGATCTTTTTAACAGTTTCAGACGATATTTTACAGGATCAACATTTAGAGTTTGAGCAAGCTCATCAACAAAGGATTCATTTGCATAAGCATTTTGAGAATCATATACAGAACGCCACCAGCCAATCGGGATATTTGTATTTGCTGATTTGTATTCCACATTGATATTGGGTATTTCATAAGCTATTTCCTTTGCCCCTGCCAGTGCTACTACATCCAATTTATCTTTAAAAGGAATTGGGTATTTGAACATTTGTCCGAAAAGAATTGATGGCGCAACAACACTGTGAGACCAGGCAATCGTTTGACCATTTTTCATGAGGCCTGCTTTTAATCCATGTCGACTGGCTGGACGATAGTAATCGTGTTTCATGTCATCTTCTCGTGTCCATATTAATTTGACAGGTTTTTTCACGTGCATGGAAACCTCAAGACCTTCCTCAACAAAATCATTAAAGGCGCGCCGACCGAAACCTCCACCAAGAAAAGTGACATTGATTATTACTTTATCAATTGGGATCCCAGTCATTTCACTTACTCGTTTTTGAGCATCTCTCGGCGACTGTGTTGGCACCCAAACCTGACATTGATCAGATCGATAGTCTACAACACAATTCATAGGTTCCATTGTCGCATGTGCTTGAAAAGGAACTTCATAAACAGCATCAACGACTATGTCTGCATTCTTTAAGGCTCTCTTTACATTTCCATCGCTTCTACCCTTAGAACCTCTTTTCTTACTTCGCTGTTCGAACAACTTGTAAATCGAACTACTATCTGGATATTTATTTGATCCTTTATCCCAAGTGATTTTTAATTTTTTTCTTCCCTGCATAGCTGCCCAAGTTGAAACTCCGACAACAGCAATACCAGTTTCAATTTCAAAAATGTCTAATACACCATTTATGTTGCGCGCATCTCTATCATCTATGGCTTTTATCTTCCCGCCAAAATATGGACAGCGCTCGATAAACGCATAAACCATACCTGGCAGGTCTACATCCATGGCATATACGGCAGTGCCATTTACTTTTAAGGGAGTATCCGTTCTTGGCAAATCTGTCCCAATAATGCGAAAATTTTTGGGATCTTTTAGCTTAACACTTTCAGGGATTTCAATACTTGCAGCCTTATGTGTAAGCTCACCATAGCTAAGCTTTTTACCCGTCGCTTGATGAGTGATATATCCGCTGTCAGCATTACAGTCATCCTTCGCTACAGACCACTCACTGGCAGCCGCTTCAAGTAACATATCTTTAGCTACCGCTCCAGCATTTCTCAACTTTTCCCAAGATGTTCGTACCGAAGCACTACCACCTGTACCCATATCATATTTTCCAAAGTAATATTCATCTACCGGCGCTTGAACCACTTTAACTTTTGTCCAATCCAGTTCCATTTCCTCAGCAACAATCATCGGCAACGATGTCCAAACACCTTGTCCCATTTCAGCCTCACTGACAGTTAATGTAACCTGGTTATCTGGGTTCACACTCACCCAAATATTTGGTATAAATTCAATGGTAGATTTTGATTCGGCGGCTTGAAGATTATTTTTAAATGGTAAATAAAAACCGATGGCTAGCCCTGTACCAGCGGTTGAGATCGTTTTAATAAAATCCCGACGATTGATGAATACTTTGTTAGCCATTTTTCATTTCTTTTGCAGCGTTAAAAATCCCTTTACGGATACGATTGTAGGTACCGCAACGACAAATATTCATTCTCATGGCAGAATTGACATCATCCCCATCCGGATCTGTGTTTCTAGTTAATAATGAAACTGCAGTCATAATCTGACCAGACTGGCAATAACCGCACTGTGGGACATCTTCAGCAACCCATGATTTTTGTACCGGATGATCACCATCCTTGGATAATCCCTCGATAGTTGTGATTTCCCTTTCAGCAACATTTTCGATGGCAGTAATACAAGAACGGGTTGCTTCACCTTCGAGATGCACGGTACAGGCACCACAAAGTCCGCGTCCACAACCATATTTTGTACCAGTTAGTTTAAATTCATCACGTAAAACCCAAAGTAGTGGTGTACTACCATCTACTTTAACCTCCCGTTTTTCCCCATTTATATATAATAAAAAACTGTCCATAATATTATGTGCAAGTTAAAAGATGGTTTAAAGAACGACAATCAATTCTCTAAAGGTAATTACTTTTTTTCTGCTTAGAAGCAAAAGCTGCATTAATAATTATTTTACCAGCGGTAGCGATTTCATCTGCATTATTAAATCTACCTACGCTAAAGCGTATCGCTGTATGGGCTAGTTCAGCATCATAACCCAATGCTGTGATTACATGGGAAGGTTCCAAAGTTGAGCTGGTGCAGGCAGACCCAGTAGAACAAGCAATATTTTTCATATTCATAATTAGTGTCTCAGCTTCTAGGCCAGGAAAACAAAGATTTAAATTATTTGACAACCTTTGATCCCTGCTGCCATTTAAAATAACATCAGTATGCGCTGACATAATATTATCAATGAGTTGATCGCGATATTGTTTTAGGCGTTTATTCTCAGAATCCCGATTTTGTGAACAAAGTTTAACAGCTTTCCCAAATCCAACGATAAGAGCCACAGGAAGGGTTCCGGATCGGAATCCACGTTCATGTCCCCCACCATCCATTTGCAGTTCTAGTTCTACTGGAGGGTTTTTCTTTTTAATAAAAAGTGCACCAACGCCTTTTGGGCCATAGATCTTGTGTGCAGTAAATGCTAATAGATCAATATTAATCTCTTGGACATCAATCGATATCTTAGCAAATGATTGAGATGCATCAACCATGAAATAAACATCATTTTTTTTACAAATATTGCCAATTTGTCGAACGGGTTGAATTACGCCAATTTCATTATTCGCATGCATAATTGTCACTAAAACAGTGTCCTTACGAATTGCATCTTTGATCATCTTCGGATCTATAAGGCCATTCTGTTGTACAGGTAATTTTGTAATTTCCCAGCCTCTGTTCTCCAATGCTGAACAAGTATCCAACACAGCATTGTGTTCTGTGACCTGTGTTATAATGTGTCTGCCTTTCGCCTTCAACTTCTCGGATACACCCTTTATTGCCAGATTGATTGATTCTGTTGCGCCACTTGTAAATACGATTTCCCTTGCGCTAGCATTTAACTCCTTGGCGATAATTTTCCTCGATTTTTCCACCGCCTCTTTTGCTTCGTGGCCAAAAGAATGATGTATACTGGCTGCGTTACCATACTGATCATTAAAATATGGTAACATGGATTCAAGGACCGCTGGGTCCAAGGGTGTTGTAGCTTGGTTATCCAGATAAATTGGTTTGGACATCACTAAGAACTTAGATGGAATACACTAAGTATATCTAATCGTTGATTAAACTCCATTTATAGATTAATCAGAGTTTTCAAAGTCGCGCATAGACTCACCTGTACCACCATTTTTCAACATGACAATTTCAGATAATATACTTAACGCAATTTCCTCTGCCGATTTTGATTTCAAATCCAGACCGGTTGGCGCATGAAATCGTTTCATATCAGCTGCAGATATATCGTTTTTCAACAAATATTCAGTGATAATTCCCGTTTTCTTTTTGCTGGCAACTACACCTACGTAGGATATGCCCTTTTTCAAGGCTTCGCAGGTAATTTTATCATCATTACGATGGTGTGTAGCTAGTATAAAATAATCCACTTTAAAATCAATGTCATCCATTTCCAATGGTTCGGATATAATCCTTTCTGCTTCAGGATATCGATCCTTTTCATCTGCGGATGTTTGCACTACCACTTTAAATTTTAAAACATTGGCCAATTGACATAAAACTTCTACAACCCGGCCCATTCCCCTGATCAACAGGGTTGGATTAACCATTTGTGGTTCAACAATTACGGACATATAACCTCCACATGGAATACCCATATCCATTTGATCGCTATCTAGATCAATCTCAACAGTCCTCGGTATTCCATCAATTAACGTTTCTTTTGCTGTTGCAGCAACTCGATTCTCAATACAACCACCCCCAATATAGCCTACAATTCGCTTACCATTTTCATCAAACAACGCTTTATCGCCTACTTTACCAGACGAGGATCCCTGGACCATGAAAACTGAAGCGATTGCAAATGGTGTTTCTGCTGCGTCAAGGTCAGTAATTATTTGGAATATATCACTATGTTTTGACATCGAATTCCTGTATCTCTTCCAATAATCTAAAGTAATCATCTTCATTATCACAATCAAAGACCACTTCCGGCAGATCAATCGATACACCTACCGCATCATCCGGATATTGCTTCAATACTTTTTTACAGCCACGATCTCCACTTGTTGATAATATTTCTTGAAAATATTTCTTCGGAAAAATCACTGGATTCGCCTGACGGTCCTTATAAATTGGATATATAATATGATTTCCGTTTTGCGCAATAAACTCATCAATCAGCAAACCTAAAGTATTTTTAGATAACATTGGCATATCGCCTAAAATAATCATATTTCCATCTATGTTTTTAGGCAAGGCAGATATCCCACTATAAATAGAACTGGCCATTCCAGACTGCCAATGTGAATTATAGATAATTTCATTTATTGCTTTAGGAATGGCTTGAGTCACAAGTTCGCTGTCACATCCTGTTACTACTACAACTGGGTCGAGTCCTGCTGTCAAAACCGTATTGCAAACATGACTGATCATTGGTACTTCATTAATGGGTAGTAATAGTTTATTTCTATTTTCCATCCGAGAAGATTGTCCTGCTGCAAGAATTGTTGCTGAAACTTTCATGCTATTGCTTTAAAAGATTCTTTCTTATTCAGCTGTTTTAAAACATGCCCCAATTCAATTAAACTGTTCAAATTATGGATGGGTAAAAATTTATCCACGTGAGGCAATATTGCTTGAACACCTTGTGTGAGTGGTTGAAAATCCATATAACCAAGATTCGGATTTAACCAGATAATGTGGTGGCAGCTGCGATGCAACCGATCGGCTTCTTTTTTCAATAATTTAATATTACCTGTATCCCAGCCATCGCTAATAATTAATACTACCGCACCTCCATTGAGCACTCTTCGAGCCCAAGTGCGATTAAATGCTTTCAATGTTTCTCCTATTTTTGTACCCCCTGACCAGTCTTCTACTGAATTATTGGTAAGATCCAGGGCATCATTTACATCCTTTTGTCGTAAATAATGTGTAATTCGCGTTAAACGTGTGCCAAAATTAATTTTCAATAGAAATCGTTATTTACAATTGAAACTCAAAGCG
>CAYYXU010000033.1:0-16485 GCA_964475645.1 uncultured bacterium
ATACGAAATAGTAGGTATCGTGAACGAGCTCAATAGTGCCTGATTATTTCATCGGCACAGATATTATTTCAGTTGTACGTATCGAAAAAATTATCCAACAACATTCCCAACGGTTCAAAAAACGTACTTATACACCCATAGAAATTAAATATTGCAACTCAAAAGCGGTACCACCTATCCATTATGCTGGAAGGTTTGCTGCCAAAGAAGCTATCAAAAAAGCTTTATTATCTTCCGGTATTATTTCAAATATTGATTTTGCAGCAATAGAAATATTATCAAGTGAATCCGGCGCTCCTGAAGTACAATTAAATCATCCGCTACTGGACAAAATTAGTTGTAAGGTTAGTATATCCCATACAAATGACACAGCAATTGCGTTTGCTTTAGTAAGAGTATTGTGAGAATTCTGACACAAAACCAGGCTAGGGAACTTGACCATTTAGCCATGGAAAAATACAATATTAAGGGTACTCAGCTAATGGGATCAGCAGGGTTGGCTATTGCTAATTTAGCAGTTAAAAAAATTGGCGATATCCATGACCCACAAATAGTTATTCTTTGCGGAAAGGGTAATAATGGTGGAGACGGTTTCGCTGCAGCTGTTGAGCTTGATAAAAAGGGAATCAAGGTGTTTGTATTTTGTATCTCTACTTTTGAGGAAATAACTGGTGATGCAAAGTATTTCCTGGAATTATGCATTAAAGGCAATCTTAAGATAGAATTTTCAGGCGATTTATTAGATAAGAGTTACAGGTGTGATTTAATAATTGATGCATTATTAGGTACGGGTGTTCGTGGCTCGGTGAAAGAAAATATAATACCTTGGATAGAATGGATTAACGAAAATAATTGTTTAGTGCTTTCAGTAGATATTCCAACAGGTCTTCAAGCGGATAGTGGTATTGCAGAACCAGTAGGCGTAAAAGCAAATTATACTGTAACAATGGGATATGCCAAACTTGGAATAACAATGCGGCAGGGCCCATTTTTAGCAGGAGAGATACACATAACAGATATTGGTTTTCCTAATAATGCTATCAATAAAGTTTCCGGTTTGATTTGGAATAAAGTTTTGGATGAATCGATTTCCAGTTTTCTGAAACCACTTGAAATCAACACACATAAATACAAGCAAGGAAATGTGTTGGTTATCGCTGGTTCAAGAGGAATGACGGGAGCTGCTGCACTTTGTTCCTATGGATCATTACGAGTCGGAGCAGGATTAGTCATAGCAGCAGCACCAAGTTCATTAAATAATATTTACGAAAAAAAGATTACCGAAGGAATGACAATAAGTTGTGAAGATGAAAATGTAGGATATTTTTCATCAAACAATTGTGAAGAAATTATCCAACATTTTGATTGGGCTGACGCTATTGCTATTGGCCCTGGACTTGGACCAAATGAAGAAACAATTAAGTTTGTTGAAAAATTAGTAATCGCAGCTAATAAACCATTGGTAATCGATGCGGATGGTTTAAGGTCTTTTATGGGTAATAATAAACTATTTGAAGAAATTACTGTTCCATTTGTGATTACACCGCATTACGGAGAATTTTGTCGCCTAACAGCTGCTGATTCAAAAACAATTGAAAGTGACTTTACATCTGTAGTAACGGATTTTATGGCTGATTTCAATGGTATTTTAGTTGCAAAGAATGCACCTAGCTGTATATTTTACAAAAACAATGGTGTCGTAAATTCGACGGGAAACCCTGCCCTAGCCACTGCTGGGACAGGCGATGTGCTTACAGGAATGATTGCTGGATTGATTGCGCAGGGGCTTAAACCATTAAATGCAGCCCAAACTGCAGTTTACATTCATGGGAAAGCGGCTGACTTCTTTTGTGAAAAAAAAGGAATGCGTGGAATGATTGCCTCAGATCTACTTAATACAATTCCTACAGTTTTAAATGATTATGAGAGTTAAACACTTCCGCGGATTGTTAATAGCATATATCCTTCTTATTATTTCCGTGTCAAGCATACCAGGCCATTCAATCCCTCGGTTTGTATTATTTTCATGGGATAAACTATTGCATTTGGTCGAATACAGTATACTGGGCTATCTAGCTGTAAATAGTTTTAGAGCAATATCAAAAGACAAGGTAATTATTGTTATAATTTCTTGTTTAGGTTTTGCCTGCTTTGATGAGCTATGGCAATCTTTTATACCAGGTCGTTTCTCAAGTGGACTAGATATATTAGCTGATGGAATTGGTATTACAGTGGGAAGTATATTGGGTTCACTATTTATTATTAATAAATCATGATTATAATTTTTTACCCTATTAAATATGATAATTAATTTTATATGCCATTAGATTACATAAAAAATGGATAGACTTGTTGTAAAAGGTGATAGACCACTTTCTGGAAGTGTAGAGATAAGTGGTGCAAAAAATGCGGTTTTGCCATTAATGACAGCTGCTTTAATGGTTAATGGCGAGACCACTTTGAAGAGAGTTCCGAACCTTAAGGATACACGTACGATGATTCGTTTGTTGGAAATTGTTGGTGCTGGTGTATCGTTTGATGCCGGTGAACTAAAAATTGATGGATCCACTGTAAATAATCTGGAAGCGCCCTATGATCTGGTAAAGACAATGCGTGCTTCTTTTTATGTGTTAGGTCCATTGCTAGCGCGATTTGGAAAGGTTAAAGTTTCCTTACCAGGAGGGTGTGCTTGGGGCCCGCGACCGGTTGATTTTCACCTCAAAGGACTTGAAAAGCTTGGTGCCAAAATTACGCTTGAAGAGGGTTACATATTGGCCGAAGCGGATCGTTTAATAGGTAATAAGGTAAGTTTTGACTTTCCTTCTGTTGGTGCGACCGGCAATATTGTTATGGCGGGTGTTTTGGCAAAGGGAGAGACGGTAATTGAGAACGCTGCTAGAGAGCCTGAGATAGTACAATTATGCGATGCACTAAATACAATGGGTGCAAAAATAGATGGTATTAGCACTGATAAAATTATCATCGAAGGCGTTGAAGAGCTTCAAAGTACAGATTTAGATGTAATTCCTGATAGGATAGAGGCGGGTACTTATTTGATCGCTGGTGCTGCCATGGGAGAGATTACAGTAAACTACTGTAATCCAAACCATTTGGATGTTTTAATTGAAAAATTAATAGAGGCCGGTGCAAAAGTAGACACCTCAAAAAATAGTATTACAATCAAAAAGGCTAATCCAATTAATCCAGTTGATGTTACGACAGAAGTTTATCCCGGTTTTCCAACAGATCTGCAAGCCCAATGGATAGCATTAATGGCAATCGCGTCAGGATCTTCGGTTGTCACTGATACAGTTTATCATGATCGATTTACACACATACCCGAGTTAAATCGATTGGGGGCAAATATTGAACTGCATGAAAATATGGCGACAATAAAGGGTGTGGATCACTTAATTGGTGCACCAGTAATGTCCACAGACATTCGTGCCAGTGCCGCTCTGATCCTAGGGGCAATTATGGCTCGAGGGAAGACTGATATTAGTCGGGTTTATCATATTGATCGAGGTTACGAATTAATTGAGAAGAAATTTCAGGCTTTAGGTGTCGATATTGTTCGAAAGAATGATTAATGCATTATGTTCTATTTATCCAAAACCTTTACTAACTTCGGTGCGTTTCGCTCGGCGGAATAAAAAATTATGCAGATTGTAATTATCGGCGCTGGGGAGGTAGGATTCCACGCTGCAAAGGCGTTAAGTGAGGGTAATCATGATATTACTGCTGTTGACATTCTACCCGAAAAATGCACTCGTTTATCAGAGAATCTTGATGTAATTGTTGTTGAGGGCAATGGTGCAAGTCCAAAAGTATTACACCAAGCCAATGTAGAAAATGCAGACTATGTGCTGTGTCTTACCCGGGTTGATGAAGTAAATCTTATTGCCGCCCAGCAAGCACATGAATTGGGTGCGAAAAAGATCATTGCACGGCTTAGGAATCAACAATACACTACCCGCCATTCAATTATAAAGCCAGAAAAATTTGGCGTCGATTTAGTTATTCACCCAGAGAAAGCAGCCTGTGATGAAATAATACGTCTCGTAAGACATCCCTACGCAGTTCAGGTCATGGATTTTGAAGGCGGTCGGCTAGAGATGATTGGTATTCGGCTAAATGGTGATAATCGTCAAATAGTTGGTTTAAGTGTTGGTGAGGTGTGCGAAGCACATCCAGATTTTAAATTTGGAATTATAGCAGTATTGCGGGATGGAAAGACGATTGTTCCATGGTCAGATTTCGTTTTTGAAAATGGTGATACGCCGTATTTTATACTACAAACAGAGCATGTGTACGATCTGATGACGATGCTGGGGAAAGATTCGTCCCGTAATGACCGAGTAATGATTCTGGGAGGCAGTAAAATCGGACGATCTGTTGCAGCAGGGTTGCAGGATGAAATGAATGTACGTCTAGTAGATTATAACCGACATAAATGTGAGTGGATAGCTAACGAGTTGGAAAATACTATGGTCATTGATGGTGATGGAACTGATCTAGAATTACTTAAATCAGAAGACATCGATTCTGTAGATAGTTTTATCACTGTAACAGAGAATGAGCAAACAAATCTAATATCAGGCCTTTTAGCGCATCATTTTGGAGTTGAACAGACAATCATGCATATTAGTACTACCGAGTTTTTACCAATAATTCAAGAAACTGGTATTGGTTCGGTAATTAGTAAAAATATGTCTACGGTTAATTCCATTTTGCGCCAGATACGCAGTGACTTATCTGAAACTCAAGTGATGACCTTTGATGAAATAGATGTCGACGTCCTTGAACTTAAGCCGGACAAAGGTAGTCCTGTTTGTAGCCAGCCTCTTTCTGAAATATCTTTTCCTAAAGCAAGTATAGTTGGTGTAATAAATCACCATGGGCACTTGACAATTGCTAGAGGATCGTCGCAGTTAACTGAAGAAGATACAGCCCTTGTATTTGCGAAGAATTCCGTTACCGATAAAGTACGGAAATTATTCCTCGCCTAATGAATATAAAGACGATTCTTAATATACTTAGCGCTCTATTAACTATTTTAGGGCTAACTATGCTTTTCCCGGCATTTGTATCATGGTTATATGATGAATCTGATGTCATATTCTTTTTGCAATCTGCTGGATTAGTAGTATTTATCGGTTTACCAATCTGGTTCATTTCACGCAAGAGTCGAAAGCTTCGTAATCGGGACGGATTTATCATTGTAACATTTTCTTGGATCATTACAGCGTTTGCTGGTGCATTACCATTTTATATATCCGGTGCTATACCAAATTTTACGGATGCATTTTTTGAAGCAATGTCTGGAGTAACGACGACTGGTGCTTCAATTTTAGGTAACCAACAAACTTTACCTCATTTACAGAATGGGATTGAAAGTTTATCTCATGGTCTATTATTCTGGAGATCTTTTTTGCAGTGGATAGGCGGTATGGGAATCATACTGTTCACCATAGCTATTCTACCCTTACTTGGGGTTGGGGGAGTGCAATTATTCAAGGCAGAAATGCCTGGTCCAGTTGCTGATAAGCTTAGACCACGTGTGAGAGAAACAGCAAAATTGTTGTGGATAGTTTATTTAGGAATTACTGTTTTAGAAATATTATTACTGAGTATTAGTGGCATGGGTTGGTTTGATGCCATTTGTCATTCATTTACTACAATGCCAACAGGAGGATTCTCCACAAAAAATTCCAGTATTGCGGCATTTAATAGTGGAACTATTGAATATATAATCATAGTATTTATGATAATTGCCGGCACCAATTTTTCACTTCATTTCAGGGCAATATCGGGCAATTTTAATAGTCATATTACTGATAAAGAATTCAAGGTTTATTTCTCTTTAATATTTTTTGTGACAGCAATAATATTTTTACGGTTGGCCCTAAACGGTGAATTAAGTGAGGAAAATTTTCGCGCTTCCTTATTTCAAACTGTTTCGTTAATAACAAGTACAGGCTATTACAGTGCTGATTATGAACTCTGGCCCTATTTTGCACAAACCTTGTTACTATGTTTAATGTTTGTTGGAGGGATGGGCGGTTCAACGAGTGGTGGGATGAAAATAATTCGGGTATATGTATTATTCAAATATATGACTCTTGCAACCCAGCGTATGCTGCATGCAAAAGCAATTATTCCAATACGTATAGGTAATCGTTTTATCTCAGAAGACGTAATTCGTAACACGTTGGGATTTTTCCTTTTTTATATTTCAATTTTTGTTTTTACTACCATTGCTTTAACTCTGATGAATGTAGACATGGAGTCTGCTATTGGGGCTGCGGCCAGTGCAATTGGAAATATTGGTCCCGCGATAGCAGATTTTGGACCAACCGATAATTATGCTCTTTTGCCAGATTTTGGTAAATGGCTGCTTACATTCTGCATGTTGCTAGGCAGACTTGAGATCTTTACTATAATTGTGATTTTTAGCAAGGTATTTTGGAAGTAACGGAGAGTATTTATGAGTTTAATTAAGATTAATAATGAAAATGGAATATCTGAGATTACTATTGATCGACCAGAAGCACTTAATGCAATGAATCAGGATGTGGTTGCTGAATTTTCAAGTGTGCTTCAGGTGGCCTTATCTGATAAAGAAACAGGTATTATTATTATTACTGGTGCCGGGGACAAGGCATTTATTGCAGGTGCAGATATTAAGGCGATGCAAAAAATGACCGCGGAAGAGGCGCTGATTTATGGAAAAGCAGGACAAAAGTTAACGATGCTTATTGAGTCCTCACCGAAACCTGTTATTGCTGCTGTGAACGGTTTTGCATTGGGTGGCGGATGTGAAATTGCCATGGCCTGCCATATCCGAATTGCGTCAGAAAATGCCAGTTTTGGTCAACCTGAGGTAAAACTTGGTCTGTTACCAGGATGGGGCGGTACGCAGCGTTTACCAAAAATAATCGGCATTGGGCGAGCGAATGAACTTATTACCACTGGGAAAATAATTAATGCTGAAGAAGCACTGCGAATCGGTTTAGCAAACGTTATTTCTCCTCAAGATGAATTACTATCTGCTGCTCGAAAAATGGCGTCCACTATTTTGAGGAATGGTCCTCGAGCAATTGCATCATCGTTACATTGTATTAAGGAAGGACTGTCCGTACCGATAAAAGAAGGAATGGAAATCGAGGCGCAGGAATTCAGCAAACTTTTTCACCATGATGAACGGTTGGAAGGTCTTACTGCTTTCATAGAGAAAAGACCGGCTGATTTCAGAGATTAGCAAATAATATGGCAATATACACCACTTGGCCTGCTGCTGCATTTAACTATTCATTCAAAGAATCGATAAAAATTCTATTTGAAATAAAATTAATTCAACTGACGTAGAATAGATGGAATTAAGCTTTACCAGCTATCGACTGAATTGTACCCATCCGTTTGGAATTTCACGAAGCACTAATGATTATTATGATATTGTTTATGTGTACTTATCAGGTGCAGGTATTACAGGAAAGGGAGAAGCTGCACCTTCTGCAAGATACGGTGAAACAAAAGATCAGGTAATAAAGCAGCTTCATTGTATAGATGAGGTACCAGATGAGTCAATGTCAGTAGAAGACGGTGATAAATGGTGCAGTGATCACTCTGGCGGAATAAATGCCTTACAGGCGGCATTGAGCACGGCATGGTTAGATTGGTGGACACAAAAAGAGAAAGTTTGTCTTGCTGATTATTTCAAGTCTGAGAAGGAAAATATGCCACTAACATCTTTTACAATTTCAATTGGTGATTTGAATTTGATACCACAAAAAATAGCCGAAGCAACACCATACAGTATTCTCAAGATAAAATTAGGATTAGGTAAACAGGATGACCAGCAAATAATTAAGCTTATTAGAATGGAAACAGATAAGTTAATCCGGGTTGATGCGAACGAAGGATGGGATCTGGAAACGGGAATAGCCATGTGTAAATGGCTCGCAGATCACCACGTGGAGTTCGTAGAACAGCCTTTTAAGGCTGATAATTTGCATGATACAGCTGCATTACGGAAAAAATCACCATTACCCCTTATAGCTGATGAGAACAGCATTATCGCTGCAAATATACCTGATATAGCTCATGCATTTGATGGAATAAATATCAAATTGATGAAATGCGCATCACTTTTAGAGGGGAAGCGCATGATTGATGCAGCCCGTAATTATGACCTGCAAATAATGCTGGGTTGCATGGTTGAATCCTCAGTCGGAATTACAGCTGCAGCTCATCTAGCTCCCCAGGTTGATTACGCTGACCTTGATGGTAATTTGCTTATTGATAATGACCCTTATAACGGTGTGCAAGTAAAGGATGGCCGACTGATTCTTCCCGACGGAAATGGGTTAGGTGTTGGTTTGGATTCTATCTATGAAAAGAACTGGCCAGATCTGAAATGAAAATATTGGGGATAGAACATATCGGTATTGCTGTAAAAGATCTGGATACGAATGCGCCATTTTGGAAACATGTGTTAAAAATATCGCATAAAGGAACGGAAACTGTGGCGCAGGAAGGTGTCACAACAGATATCTATGACACTGGTAGAGGCAAGGTCGAACTGTTAAAATCAACTGTTTCTGGATCCGTTATTGAAAAATTCTTAGAAAACCGCGGCGAAGGAATTCATCATGTATGTTTTGAAGTAGACAATATAAATAAAGCAATATTAGAACTTAAAGAATTAAATATTGGTGTAATATCTGATCGTTCCACGGTCGGTGCTGAAGGGTATAAAGTGGTCTTTATACACCCAAAAAGCACCGGTGGGGTACTAGTGGAATTGGCGCAAAAAAATAATTAGCTAATTTTTTCTTTTTCTAAAACTTTTGTTTCTTCCAAAATCAATTCCCAGGCCTTTAAAACATGTTCCCGTGTCGTTTTTGTTTGTCCAATAGAAAATCTTAAGGTGTATTTATTATTTAACTTGGTATGAATTAAGTAGAGTTTACCGCTATCATTTAGCCTTTGGACGAGAGTTTCATTGAATTCATCCGAACCTTTATAACGAAAACAAACCAGGTTTAATACGGTTGGTGCCATTAATTCAAAACGATCGTCTTTATTAATCCTTTTTGTAAGCGCTTTCGCTGATTCCATATGCTGTCTTATGTGCGCTTGCATTCCCTTAATTCCATAATTGCGAATAACACTCCATAATTTTAAAGATCGGAAACGTCTACCCAACGGTATCTGCCAATCTCTATAGTCAAATACAGAATTTGATTCACTTGCTTTGGTTTTTAAATATTCCGGTGTGATACTAAGTGAGTCAATCAATGCATCTTTATCAGAAACGTAAAAACAACTACAGTCAAAATTTGTTAGTAGAAATTTATGCGGATTGAAACAGTAGCTCTGGGCATGTTCCAAACCCTCTTGAATGAAGCGGTATTCAGGGCATATTGCAGCAGAACCAGCCATGGCTGCGTCAACATGCAGCCAGATACCAAATTCCGAGCAAATTCTTCCGATCTCTTTTAAAGGATCAAGAGCAGTACTAGAGGTCGTGCCCACTGTAGCGCAGACAAAAGCGGGTGTTAAACCATCGGTTATATCTTGTTCTATAGCTCTACGCAGTTCTGATGGTCTCATGGCAAATTCATTATCAACTGCAATTGATCGCAGATTATGTCTACCAATACCAGCAATCTTCACGGCTTTTTCTACTGAAGAATGAGCCTGGCTAGATGTATAAACGCGAAGTGTACCATCAAAACCAGTCTCATTTATTTTACCATTTGATGCTTTTTCTCGAGCAGCTACCAAGGCACAAAGAGTCGCACTAGATGCCGTATCCTGAATCACACCACTACCGCTTCTGTTAGATTTGAATTTTTCAGGGAGATCTAACATATCCACCAACCAATCCAAGACGTGTGTTTCCAGTTCTGTACAGGCAGGGCTAGTAGCCCATAACATCCCTTGTACTCCAAGTCCAGTTGAGAGCATGTCACCAAGAATAGCTGGACCAGTTGAATTGCAAGGAAAGAAAGCAAAAAAATTAGGTGATTGCCAGTGGGTAATTCCCGGCAGGATTTTTTCATTCATATCTGCTAACACAGCCTCGAAATTTTCACCATCTTCTGGAGGGTGATCTGGTAATTGTTTACGGATGTTTCCCGGTGCCGATTGGGAAAGTACTGGGAATGAATCCACATTTTTGTAATAATCTGCTATCCAATCTATTACCTTGTAGCCATTATTTTTGAATTCGTCGATTGTCATATGAATTGATTGTTTGTTATCCATGGTCATTTTTCCTGCATTTATTAATTATTTATATCGATAATATTATAATTGACATTTGAGGTATGAAATACAATTGTATTCCAAAACGGATTAAACCAGATTATATTTTAATGAATGTATATTTTATATCATGAAGACCGGTTTAAAAGAGAAAATAAAAAATATTCCCTCTAAACCTGGTGTTTACCAGTTTAAGAATAATTCAGGTGAAATTATTTATATAGGTAAAGCAAAAAACCTGCGCACCAGAATACGATCATATTTCCAAAAAAACAAATATCAGACGCCAAAAAATCAATCCATGATCAAACGAATTACGGATTTGGATTGGATTGTAGTTTTAACCGAGGTGGAAGCATTGTTGACAGAAGCAAATCTGGTAAAAGAACATAAACCTCACTATAACATTAATCTCAAAGATGATAAATCTTTTCCTTATATACGAATTACGAGGGAACCTTATCCAAGAATTTTTATTACCAGAAATATTGTTAAAGATGGATCACGTTATTTTGGACCGTATACAGATGTTTATTTATTGCGCAGGTCATTAAAAGCTGTACATAAGATTTTTCCTGTACGCAGCTGTGATTATTATTTAGATCATGAAGTTATTCATGCTGGCAAAGTAGATCTCTGCCTGGATTATCATATCAAGAAATGTGAAGGCCCCTGTCAGGATTTGGTATCCAAAAAGGTTTATAGTGAGATGATAAAAATGGTGGTGCAGTTTTTACACGGAAAAACGAAGGAAACTGAAAATTATTTAAACAAACAAATGAATATTGCGGCAGATGCGACTCGATACGAGGATGCAGCGATGTATCGGGATCAACTTACAGCCGTTAAAAGTTTTAAAGAAAAGCAACGCAAGGTGGCTGCTGACTTTGATAATCGTGATGTATTATCCATGGCTAAGCAAGAGAATATGTGCATAACAGTGATTGTGCGAATTCGTAATGGCAGGATCCACAGCAGAGAAAAGATATCAATAAATATTGGTGACGAAAGTGACGCAGATATTTTTGAATCAGTCATAACACAGTTTTACCTTGACTCTGATTTTATCCCCAAAACAATAAATGTCGCCGAAAACCCAACAAATAAACAACAGCTTCTGATTTGGTTAAGTGAAAAACGAAGCGGCCCTGTTCATATTCAAGTCCCAAGAAGAGGAGAAAAAGCCAGGGAGATACGATTAGCAGCGCAAAACGCAAAACTCTTATTAGGGGAATGGATAATCAATCGCAAGAAAAGGCGCGAGTTAACGCCTAAAATGGTGCAGCAGCTTCAGGAAGATTTACAACTTAAGATTCCACCACGCCGAATCGAAGCATTTGACATTTCCCACTTGGGCGGCACGAATACGGTTGCTTCGATGGTTTGTTTTATTGATGGCAAAGCACGTAAATCGGAATACAGGAAGTACAAAATAAAAACCATTGATGGTATTGATGATTTTGCTGCTATGCGGGAAGTGGTATTCAGGCGTTATCGGCGAATGAAAAACGAAAAAGCAACACTGCCAGATCTAATACTAATTGATGGTGGTAAAGGACAGCTTAGTATGGCAATATCTGCTTTGCGTGAACTTGGATTGAATTATTTGACAGTTATTGGGCTGGCAAAGCGGTTGGAAGAAGTATTTGTGCCAGGCCACGTGGATGCTCAATCCATACCGAAACAATCGCCTGGTTTGATATTATTAAGGAAAATTCGTGATGAGGCTCATCGGTTTGCGATCACATTTCAAAAACAGAAACGAAACAAACAAGTGCGCACCTCGATATTTGATAGTATTGATGGTATGGGCCCAAAAAGGGTACAATCTCTATTTACTGTATTTCAAGATATAGACAGCATTGCCCAGGCTGAGACTGATATGATTGCCAAGAAAGCAAAAATTCCTTTAAAACAGGCCAAAAGTGTGCGAATGGCCGCTAAACAGTTTCGAGCAGAAAAATTGCCTAGGTAAACCGGTGCGGTTAGACGTTAAAATAACATAGAGAAAGCTATATTTTCTGTGATAAATATCAACTACACCTAATTCCATTACTTGTAGATTAACCGGATGATTTCGTTTCGCTACCTCATGCTTACTGGATTAATACTTGCTTCAACTTCTGGGCAAGAATATGATCCTGATCGAATAATTGTAAAACTTGCTCCGGATATTTCTCGTAATGATTTCGGTAGTATAATTGATACTAATTTTTATATGATTGAAAAAGTGTTAGTTAGGCGTCTCAATATCATAAGTATCAAATTAAAGAACAATCAAATTTCACCAGTGGATGCTATAAAGGAATTTCGTGATAATCCATTTGTTGATAAAGCAATTCCAGATACAAAGGTTTCGCGTCGGGACATACCAGATGACACGCAGTTTGACCAGCAATGGGCACTTCATAATATAGGTCAGAGCGGTGGTACAGAAGATGCCGACATTGATGCGCCAGAAGCCTGGGATATTGCAAATGGTGGCGTGACGCCTTTGGGGGACACAATAGTGGTTGCTATTGTTGACGGAGGTATGATGCTAACCCATGTGGATATAATTCCGAATTTGTGGACGAATTGGGGTGAGATACCTGACAATGGAATTGATGATGATAACAATGGATATATTGATGATGTGCACGGCTGGGATGCTTATGCATCAGATGGATCTATACCAAGCGATGGTCACGGTACCCACGTTGCTGGAATTGTAGGTGCTAAAGGTAATAATGGGATCTCTGTAACTGGCGTGAACTGGAATGTAAAACTCATGCCACTAGCTGGTTCTTCTGGAACGACCTCTATTGTTTTGGAAGCATATGGTTATGCCCTGGATCAACGGGCAATTTATGACTCTTCAGGTGGATTATCCGGTGCATTCGTGGTGGCTACTAACAGTAGTTTTGGTGTTAATAATGCCGATTGCAGCAGTGGTAATTATTCTCTTTGGAATGATATGTATGATGCTCTAGGCCAATATGGTATTCTTAGCTGCGGTGCAACGATGAATATTAATTCTAACGTTGATGTTACTGGTGATGTACCAACAGGATGTGAAAGTGATTATATGATCTCTGTTACCAATACGACTAGAAATGATGCGAAAAATAGCGGTGCTGCATATGGATTAACGACTATTGATCTTGGTGCTCCAGGGACACAGGTGTTATCTACTTACACTGGAGGTGGTACTTCAAATTTAACCGGCACATCGATGGCTTCTCCACATGTTGCTGGCGCAGTCGCCTTTCTGCACGCATCAATGTCTACTGGTTTTTCTTCATTTTTTCAAAGTAATCCTGCAGAGGGTGGTTTGCTTATTAAACAATTGATCTTGGATGGAACTGATCCATTACCAACGCTTAATGGTGTAACAGTGAGTGGTGGTCGGTTAAACCTTTATAATTCAGCACTATTGAGTATGGAAACCATGGCGGCGGATTCCTTGGATCCAAACCCCGTGACCAATGTTACCGCAGATACCTCTGAATGGTATCGCGTAACGTTGAATTGGAACGACCCCACAGAGTTATTTGGCGGTGATCCAATTCCAACTTTTATGGTAAATATTTATCGTGATGGTGAATTGACAAGTTCTGTATGGCAAGGAATCGAAAGTTTTATTGATATTGGGTTGCCAGCCGACGCAGAATACATATATACGTTGGTTACTCGCGTTGTAAATACCGATTCAATGAGCATTGTTGTATCAATCCCGGCAGTTGTTGCTGGCGGAAACTGCCAACCTGGTGATTTAACTGAAAATAACATCGTGGATGTACTCGATGTGGTACAACTATTACGGTTTGCTCTCGGATACAATGAACCCAGTCCAACACACTTTTGCACAGGAGATCTGAACTACGATAATTATTTGAATATTACTGATGTCCTATTACTTATGGATATAATTTTGGGTGTTTAATTTCTCATAATACTGACAATCATAAGAATTAAATGAATGATAATAGTATAAGCGAACTCATAAATAATTACTGTAGTAGAAGGGAATTTGTCAAAGATACATTGACAGGAATAAGTACGGTAGCTCTTGGAAGTTTTGTTATGATAAGCCAAAGCAGTTGTAGTGATGGTAGCCCTACAGCACCTACCAATAGTAATGGTGAGATTAGTATTACTGTTGACTTGTCATTATCAGAAAATAATGCTCTATTAACGGTGGGAGGTACCTTGGCATTGGCAGCCAACGATTTAGATAGCTCGGGCATGTTGATGTACAGGCAAAGTGAGACTACAGTGAAAGTATACAGTAGAAACTGTACCCATGCTAGTTGTACAATAGGAGGATTCTCTTCATCTGGTATATCATCCTGTCAATGTCATGGCAGTATGTTTGATACGAATGGTAATGTTGTTAATGGACCAGCCGCAATTCCATTAAATCAGTATTCAGCGACTATTTCTGAAAATATTGTTACTATCACACCATAATGAAAAGGGTAGTTGTTAATCTATTTATTACGCTACCATTGGTGAGTATTGGTATATACATTTTCCTCCTTGCCGTAGCAATGGTTTCTTACAATGGTGGTAATACTATAGACCACCATGAAATCGGATATTCCTTTTCCTTGAATTACCTCAGCGACCTGGGTAGGGCCAGCGGCTATGCTGGACAGAATAATACACTGTCATTTTACAGTTTTAATTTATCGTTGGCGATCCTAGGAATCGCATTTTTGACATACTTTTTGTTCCTGCCTTCATTACATAATTCAAATCCCAGATCATTTTTATTTTCACGGATTGGTAGTTTTTTTGGTTGTTTTTCGAGTATTTGTTTTGCTGGTGTTGGAATGACTCCAGCCGATACATTATTAGATATGCACATATTTTTTGCAAATTGGGTTTTTCGTTCTATGTGTATAGCTGTGTTATTTTATGCTTTAACATTTATTTTTCTAAGTAAGAATAATTTATTTTTATCTCTATTATTTTTACTCAGTGGAATCGTTGTACTCACTCATATAGTAATTGCTGATATAGATATGGCGGTTTATATGTCCAATCCGCATTATGCTCGAGTAATGTCTCAAAAAGCTGCTGTTATTGCGATGATATTTATGGTCCCATTGATGGCGATCATTAATATGACACAGTTACGGGAACAGACTATTAATCTGCGATTATTTGGTTGAGAGAATAATTATTATTTTAGAAAACTAGAGTCTTTTTTGAGCCAGGGTTAGTTTTCTTTCTTTACGTTTTAGTTCTCTTTCTCTTTTGTATAATTCTAATTCAAGTTTTCTAGTAGCGTATCGATCACTTCGGGATTGGTGTTTTCTCATCTTATTAATTATTTGTTTTTTTGCGTTTAACGAAAATTTTTGTTCTCTTAATTGATCTACTAATAAGTTGTGAATAACTCGTTTCATGTTATTGAATTCCTCAATTTCAAACAATCGTGTAAGCAAGGCGATTGATCCATCTGGTGCTATAACTATATTACGTGTTACTCCACTATTGCGATCAGCAAATAGAGCAAAAACATCTGCGCCTTTATCTAGAGCAATTGGGTATGTGACCTGCATTTCTTTTGCAAACTTAGTAACAACATCTGCTGGTTCATCCCGATCTATACCAATTACATTCAGGCCTATATCTTTATATTCTTTCCAAATTTCCTTCTCAATATAGGGCATTTCTTCCCGACAAACGTTGCACCAGCTTGCGGTAAACTGCAGTAAGGTGACCTGACCTTTTAATTTTGTAAGAGAAGTTTGTGAACCATCGGGAAAACTAAGAATAAAATCGGGAGAATTTTCTGATACATTTACAATATAGCCACGATCATCGGGTGTTTGGTTGAAAGCAAAAGCAATACACACTATAAATAATATTAGGTATCTTTTCATATATTAAAGCCATTGGTGGTCATCCACTCATCACTAACAAATTTACTTAAATAATTACGTATACTATCTGGTAGTATTACAAGTACATTTTTATCAGGTGTTAAATCCTTTGCTGCTTCAATTGCTCCCCAAACAACTGAGCCAGAGGATCCACCAATCAATAATCCTTCTTCCATAATAAGTCTACGGGCCATTGTGAACGCATCTTGATCATTGGTTTTTATGTAGCGGTCCACCAATGTGTTATCAAGCACATCAGGGAAAAAGTCATAACCGATGCCTTCTACATGATATGTATTTACTTCGCTACCGCCTCCAAGAATTGAACCAATTGGAT
>CAYYXU010000034.1:0-16465 GCA_964475645.1 uncultured bacterium
GTGATGGCACATTGCATAATATCCATGCCCTTCCAAAGGTAAATAAGGAATTCAATAAAGCAATGCCGCGCTCTAAAAAACAAATGACAGTACAGTTCGATAAACCAGAAGCGCCCTTTAAGGTAAAATGCGATGTCCATCCCTGGATGGGTGCTTTTATAGGTGTATTTGATCATCCTTATTTCGCAATAACTGGCGATGATGGCAGCTATGTAATCTCTGGGTTAGATCCGGGAGATTATACTATAGAGGCATGGCATGAAAAACTCGGATCACAAACAGCAAATGTAACGGTAGGTGATAGTTCAGCGAATTTTACTTTTAAAAAACCTTCTAAAAAGAAGTAAGTTAATTAACTTTATTAATTAGGTAAAAATATAATAGGATGTTAATATCTTATAATAGAAATTTCATTAATTCTATCAGGATTTTATCTAAGCATACCCTTTCCGTCAAAATATAAGGAAGAATATGGACGCTCATTCGCACCACGAAGAATCATTTATTAGAAAATATATTTGGTCTACCGATCATAAAACTATTGGCTTACAGTACGGGATTACTGCACTAGTTTTTCTTTTAGTTGGTTTTTCATTGATGATGATTATGCGTTGGCAATTGGCTTACCCTGAATCTTCAATCCCACTAATTGGATCAATATTTGGAGAAGACGGAATGTTATTGCCAGAGATATATAATTCCTTAGGTGCGATGCATGGAACAATTATGATTTTTCTTGGCGTTGTTCCTCTAGCAGTTGGTGCCTTTGGTAATTATTTTGTTCCCTTACAAATTGGTGCTCCAGATATGGCATTTCCAAAACTGAATGCCGCAAGTTACTGGAGCTATTTTGTCGGTGGTGTAATAATGATGAGCAGTTTTTTTACTGCTGATGGCGCTGCTAGATCAGGATGGACCTCATACCCGCCACTAGCCGATATTGAAGTAGGACAGACGATTTGGTTGATTGGGATGGTTTTTCTTATTACTTCATCTTTGCTTGGATCTATCAATATTATTACAACCATTATCCAATTACGAGCACCTGGTTTAACTTGGATGAGAATGCCTTTCTTCGTTTGGGCACAGTTTGTCACCTCGTTTTTATTAGTTTTGGCATTTCCTCCGCTGGAAGCAGCTGCGGTTTTGCAGCTTATGGATCGTGTAGCCAGTACTAGTTTCTTTTTACCCAGTGGTCTAGTCATTTCTGGCGAATTATTAGATGTTAGTGGTGGTGGTAGCCCCCTTTTATGGCAGCATCTTTTCTGGTTCTTAGCCCATCCTGAAGTGTATGTATTGATTTTACCAGCCATGGGTATTGTGGCTGAAGTGATTGCCAATAATACTCGTAAACCATTATGGGGTTATAATTCGCTAGTTTTCGCAGCAGTTTTTCTAGGATTCATGTCTTTTATCGTCTGGGCCCATCATATGTTTTTAACCGGAATGGGCACAGCCATGAGTGCATTTTTCCAGATAACAACCATGATCATTTCCATCCCCTCAGTCATAATATTATCAGCATTATTTATTTCATTATGGGGAGCGTCAATTCGTTTTAATACTCCGATGCTCTTTGCTTTATCTTTTTTGCCAATGTTTGGTATTGGTGGATTGACCGGTCTGCCTTTGGGTATAGCTGCATCAGATATTTTTCTTCATGATACTTATTATGTAATTGGACACTTTCACTATGTTGTTGCCCCTGGTACAATTTTTGGACTATTTGCCGGTATTTATTACTGGTATCCAAAAATTACCGGTAGAAAAATGAGTGAACTATTAGGTAAACTACATTTTTGGCCTTCCCTGATATTTATGAATGGTATATTCATGCCCATGTTTATCCAGGGCCTTGCTGGTGTATCACGAAGACTCTGGGATGGTGGACTTGAATATGCCCATGCGTCAGGTGTACTTCATTGGAATGAATTCATGTCTATTTCCGCGTGGTTACTTGGCCTTGCTCAGCTACCATTTATAGTTAATGTTTTTTACAGTTTAAAGCGCGGCGAAAAAGTTGATAAAAACCCTTGGGACGCTACTACATTAGAATGGATAGCGCCCTCACCGCCACTGCCTCATGTTAATTTCGAGAAGATACCAGAAGTGCACCGAGTAGCTTATGAATATAGTGTGCCAGGACGTAAAAGGGATTTCACACCACAAACAGAACCAAAAAAAGGATAAAGAAGAATCATGGACATTCCTTATACGGTAGAAGAAAGACCTGATACAGGGTTATTTAATGCAAAATTGGGTGTTTGGTTATTCTTAGCATCTGAAGTAATGCTTTTTGGCGGCCTTTTTTCCGCTTATGTATTTTTACGGTTCGGTGCACCAGAAGGTTCGTTTCATGAGTGGGGCCAAGAACTAAATGTACCCCTTGCTACATTAAATACAATGATCTTGATTTCATCCAGTGTAACCATGGTAATGTCCTGGGCTTCTCTTAAACTGAATGAGTTCAAAAAATACAAACTTTATATGGGGTTAACATTATTATGTGCTTTCGCATTTCTGGTTATTAAATATTTAGAATATACTGCAAAGTTCAGTCACCATATCTACCCAAGTACCAATACATTTTATGCAATCTACTTTACGCTTACCGGACTCCATGGATTACATATTATTGGTGGCATGATCGTTCTTTTTTATTTTTGGTTACCAGGTAATAAAATGTGGGATTCAAAACCAGAACAATTTACGAACCGGATTGAGATTGCTGGTTTGTACTGGCATTTTGTTGATCTAGTATGGATTTTCCTTTTTCCAATTCTATACCTGCTTTAGGAGGCATGAATTATGAGTAGTGGACATGATACAGCAGATATTCAAAGTCATATAAAAGTTTATATAACGGTTTTCGCAGCATTAGCCGCTTTAACTATAGTAACCGTAGCAGCATCTTACCTGGATCTAAGTACAGGAGAAGCTGTTTTTCTTGCCTTAGCTATTGCCTCAATTAAAGGATCCTTGGTGGCTAGTTATTTCATGCATCTAATATCTGAAAGAGCATTGATTACATGGATATTGATGCTTACAGCTGGTTTTTTCTTTGTCCTCATGTTTATACCAATGATATCATTTATTGATCAGGTGCGAACCGGATGATATCCCTTAAGACATTTCATTTATTTTTCATCAGTTTATCTATAATACTAACTATTGGATATGGGATCTATGAGCTACTTGTGCCTTCGAACCCAGGAATGGTTTCTGTGATTTTTGCTTTAATATCTTTTGCTGTAGGATGTTCATTAATATTCTATTGTTTTCGAGTAATACAGAAATTCAAAACAATATGATTAAATTGATCAGATCATTAATTCTAATTATAATTATTGGATTCCCTAAGTTGTTAACAGCATGTGCTACCTGTTATGGAGCCCCCGATGCCCCAGCTACACAGGGGTTAAATATGGCCATTCTCGTTCTACTGGCTTTTACAGCGGGGATGTTATCACTTATTGTTTTCACAACTATATCATTTTACAAAAGGTCAAAAACGTATCGCCTAGAGTTAGAAAACACATATTATGATGGAGAATAATTAAGCTATGTTAAAGTTTCTTCAGGATTATGGATTACCAATTAGTCTATCAAAAGCTGGCCCTGGCATAGATGAAGTTATTGTTTTGACACACTGGCTCATGTTAGTGTTATTTGTAGGCTGGGGTACTTTTTTTATTATATCACTTGTAAAGTTTAGGGCATCAAAGAATCCGGTGGCGGATCATGCGGGTGTAAAATCACATCTATCATCAGTTCTTGAAGTAGCTGTTGCTCTGGTAGAGATAATATTACTAATCGGATTTGCCTTTCCAATCTGGGCTAATCGGATAAATGATGTTCCCACGTCAGATGATGGCGCTGTTCATATCCGTGTTGTCGCACAACAGTATGCATGGAATATCCACTACCCTGGACCAGATGGAATATTTGGTAATTCGGATCCAGAATTGGTAGATGAGGTTAATAATCCGATTGGCTTGGATCGTTCCAGTCCAGGTGCAGATGATGACTTTTATACAATTAATCAAATGCATATACCAGTCGATAAGAAAATACGCATTGATCTTACAACTAAGGATGTTATCCACAGTTTCAAACTTCCAGAACTTCGGGTAGGGCAAGATGCTATACCGGGCATGAGTATACCCGTTCATTTTGAATCAAATACCACCTCAGAGGAATTCTTACAGAAAATGGTTGGAACACCCCGGGAAGGAAAAGGATTAGAAATAGCCTGTGCTCAGTTGTGCGGTCTCGGGCATTATCGAATGAAGGGATACCTAAGCATAGAAACAGAAGATGAGTATAATACTTGGTTAGAATTACAGGCCCAATATCTTGAAGAAGAAGGCGGAGAAGATGAGTGGGGCGATGAGGACGACTGGTAAATATCAGCCTATTAATAGCATTTATTGTTAGTGCATTTTACCATATAATAAAGACGACTATAATATTCAATGGGGGGAATTAGTCACAGCAACAAATTTGCCACCATTTGGGTACGTCGCTTGTCTAAATTATTAGTGATTTCAACTCTATTATTAATTTTCGCTGGTGCCTTGGTCAAAAGCCATGAGGTTGGTTTATCGGTACCAGATTGGCCTACATCCTATGGTTACCAGATGTTTTCTTTTCCTCTAACCGATATGATTGGTGGCATTTTTTACGAACATGGCCACCGTTTAATAGCAACGGTTGTCGGTCTTATGACCATGGTTTTAGCATTTACTTTATATTATACTGATAATAGGCTATGGTTAAAAAAGACAGCTTTCTTTGCCCTTGGTTTAGTGATCATACAAGGACTTTTTGGCGGGTTAACCGTATTGTTATTTTTACCGACACCTGTTTCCGTAATTCATGCTATCCTAGCCCAGACATTTCTAATGGTTACGATTTTGATTTCCTATGGATTATCAAAAGAAAGAGCAGTTCGTATGTTAAATGAAAACATGGATTATAAGGTTTTGAGATTCCCTACATACTTAGTCACAGGTATTGTATTTATACAATTAATTATTGGAGCTTTAATGCGGCATACTGAGTCTGGATTAGCAATACCTGATTTTCCGTTATCTGGTGGATATATAATCCCAGCTTTTAACCAAGAAATGCTAAATACAATTCAATCGATGCAATTTGAATCAGGATTACCGTTTGTTACATTGAATCAAATTATTATTCATTATTTTCATCGCATTGGCGCGTTAGCTGTTGCTATTTCAATTGGCTGGCTAACATTGAAGATTATTCAATCCAAAATCAGCAATGAAAGAATATACCAATTAGCAGGATATTTAATCATACTCCTAATTATTCAAATCACATTAGGTGCTTTTACAATTTGGTCAGCTAAGGAACCTTTTATAACCAGTATCCACGTTATTAATGGTGCGGTAATTCTGGGCGTAAGTACTTTAATGATTTTGCGGGTGTCACCAGTAAAACTATCGTGGTAGATTTATTTTGATGAATATGCGGTTTAACAATATCTTATTAATAACTCGGGCCTATATAGAGCTTATAAAACCAAGTATTTTGATTATGGTACTCATCACCACTCTTTTAGGTTATTATTTGGGCAATGAGGGCGCAATGTCATGGATCAGGCTAACCTGGACATTATTGGGTACTGGCTTATCAGCAGGTGGTGCTAGTGCACTAAACCAATATTTAGAGCGAGAACAAGATAAATTGATGGAACGTACATGTAATAGGCCCCTTCCAACTGGCATCTTACAGCCTCAGAGTGCGTTACTATTTGGTATATCTGCTGTAATTATAGGTAGTATAATTTTAGTTTTGAAAATAAATACCCTTACTGGATTTCTATCGTTATTAACTGCTTTTATGTATGTTTTAATCTATACACCTATGAAAAAGTTAACTTGGCTGAACACATCATTAGGATCAATCCCAGGTGCATTACCTCCACTAGGTGGGTGGGTAGCTGCGACTGGTAATGTTGATTCAGGTGCATGGATTTTATTTGCTATTCTTTATTTATGGCAGCATCCGCATTTTTTTGCGATAGCTTGGATGTGTAAAGATGAATATGAAAAAGCAGGTTTTAAAATGCTACCGGTAATTGAGCCTAATGGTACCCGAATGATCCGTCAGATATTTTGGCACCTTTCCCTTCTATTTCCAGTAGGTTTCTTACCATTTATTATAGGTATGAGTGGTAACATTTATCTATTTGGTACAACAATATTAACATTGTTGTATTTTTTATCTGCAATTCCCATGTTGAAGGAAAAGTCGACTAAGAATGCTTCCCGAATACTCAAAGCGTCTGTTCTTTATTTACCATTATTGATAGTGATTATTATCATTGATAAAGGAATCTGAACATGTTTTTTAGACCATGGGTATATGTAATTGCTTTTGTTTTAATAATAGCTTTAATAGCAGTTATGCAACCTGATGGCGCTGAAGAAGAACTACCAATTATTGGTAAGATACCAGCGTTCGACTTGGTTGATCACAACAGTAAAGAATTTACCCTTGAAAATTTAGAAGGCAATGTATGGTTAGCAGATTTCATTTTTACGACATGTTCTGGTCCGTGTCCAATTATGACAGAACGAATGGGTATGGTCCAACATGATTTACTTGAAATTGAAAAACTAAAATTTGTTTCTTTTACTGTTAATCCAGACTATGATACACCTGAAGTACTGAAAAAATATGCGCAACGATTCGATGCGGATGTTAGTTCATGGTTTTTTGTGACTGGTAGGTATGATCAAATCCAGGAATTAATTGCAGATGGTTTTAAAATGGGAGATACAGAAGAAATTGTTTTTCATAGTACACGTTTTGCTTTGGTTGATCATGAAGGGAATCTTCGTGGGTATTATTCTGGGACAGAACCAGCAGAACATGATATTTTGACTCGTGATATTCAAACTTTAATAAATGATATACGTTAATATGCTAACTGCCAACACTGATAATTTCTGGTTGAGAATAATATATATAATTTCTGTTATAATATCAGGTGCAGTAGCGTTTTTAATTCTTGGTCCAAGACCAGCAGGAATTGAAGGATCTCTAGATGTTTCTGTCCTTCCTAAAATAAATGCAACTCTAAATGGAATAACTACTATTCTATTAATTGTTGGATATATTTTAATTAGACAAAAGAAGCATCAGCATCATAAAAACGTTATGTTGTCAGCTTTTGGTACGTCAACGGCATTTTTAATTAGTTACGTTATTTACCATTGGTTTAAAAGTGGTCCAAAGTTTTATACAGGTGATTGGATAACATTATATTACTTCATTTTATTTTCCCACATTCTATTAGCTGCTATTATTGTGCCGTTAGCACTTATCACCTTATATCGTGGGTGGAATAATCATGTAGGTAAACATAGAAAAATTGCCAGGATCACTTTACCCCTATGGCTTTATGTTTCTGTAACTGGTGTAATAATATATTTTATGTTATACTGGTGATGTTTCTTGAACGTCCAATTGAATATCTTTAACCAAGCCACCAAAATTTTTATCAATTTTGAAACCATGTTTATAGAAAAATTCTTCTTGGAAAAAACCAACTATAACGTACTGAACGCCTTTGTTTCTTAACCTGTTCATTAGTTCATCCATAAGTCTGTTACTTAAATGTTTATTTCTATATTTCGAGCGAATAACGATCCACTCAAAATGAACAATGTTCGTTGTTTCTGATTCTTTCCAATATACGCCTCCAACTAGTCGATCTTTCATGTCAAATATTAGCAGGAATTCATGATTCCCGTGAAATACAGGCTCAAGGTTTGATTTAATTAATAAGGAATGGAAACGGGCGATCTCCTTAGGATGAAAAGGTGGCCTTATTCTATAGCCATTTCCATCATTATCCTCACACAACATAACCAGATCAATACGGCCTTGTTCCCCTTCATTCATTGTTACTAGCTCAATAAAATCTGCAGCCGCCAGATGCTTAAAAACCAGGTGAGTAAGAAAATGTTGTTCTTCATCAGTCACTTCTAAATTTTCATGGATGTGATGAAGTCTATTTTGTAAATCATCTTCGGTTACTTTTCTAGCTCGCAATTCGCGCAGTAATTCCCATAATAAATTTTTTAATTCCTCGCGTGAATCCTTCAAACAAGTCATAAGAAAAAACCTTACCCGAGTTTCAGGATAATCTAATAATAGGTCACCAAGTTTATAATCCTGATACAATTCCTGCAATATAGTTGTCCGTGCTTGTAATGTTGCATTTTGGTTTAGATCGAGCCAGCGTTCGTATCTCAACGCGGCAAAAACCATCCGTTTAGTCATTACTCCATCGTTATTCACTTCATCAATAAAATCATCAATTCTATCAATGGTTAAACCATATTCCTTGGCTTTATTGAGTTTAGTCTTATCTTTGTTTAATTCTTCTTTAAATTGTTCTATTATAGGTATTCCATATTTGACTTTTGCCACTTGCAATATCACCGAGAAGATTAATTCCCAATCTGCCATTCGTTTTAGCCCAGGATAATGATTTTCTGTATCTTCAATAAATTCTCCATATATACTGAAAAGTAGTTTTGAAATTCCATTTGTAATCTCTCGATTAGAAATTGAAATCAATCTCGTTCCAGATGCGTAATCGTGTTCAGGAATAATCAAGTTTTTTGGAGAAGGATCACCAATTCTAACCTTTTTATCAGAACGCCACCAGAAATTGATGTAAGCAGCTGCACCGCTCCATATAAAATGTAACCAACGCATTTGCCAACGATCTGGAGCTAAATTTTCCTCAATTTCACTTCTATTTCGTTCGAGATATTGGTAGAGTGTTTCTCCAGGAATATATTCTTCGGTATAGAGATTATATTCGGGCCAATAACTACCAAATTCTTCAACAAATTTTTCTCCGTGAATAGATGATCCCATTATTACCAGCCATTTAATCTCTTCTTCCATGAATATCTTTTCATGTTTTTCATTTATATTGATGGCAAAGTTGTATGCTCCATCATCTTTGGTTTGAACCAAAATTCGTAGTACGCTTTTTCCATGGTTTTTACCTAAAAAGGTGATCCATACACCATCTGGTTGAATATCATCCAACTCTATTAGACGATGATTATAAAAAAGAAATATCGATTCTCTGATTACCGCTGTATTTACTATCGCTGATACTAATAATTCTCGTAGTTCAGGTTTCACTAGTTCATCAAATACGATTACATCTTTCCAAGTATACTCAGTACTATTTTTACGGTTGATCGCCAATTTCCGGTTCGGCCCAATCCAGGAACGAAAACCATTTACCAGATTATATTGGGCCTTTTGTGCGTATGAAATGATTCTTTTTGGGCAATCTGTAATTTGCCACCAATATAATTCTGACCTTGCCCAGATATATTTTGTCGGATGATAAATGCCGTAGTCAGCAACAATAGGCAATAATATTTGTGTAAATGACAATTGCTCTTTTGTTATGCTTTTGATATTTTTTCTGTAATGGCCAAGTTCTGACAATATTGCATCAAAATGATTATCCTTTAATAATTCTATTTTTACTGTGAGTCCTTTTTTTGATTTTTCTTCATAATATTGCTTATGAGTTCCAGATAATAATTCAAAAAATAATATTCCTGATAATTCTGGCATCATTGCTTCTATAGCTTTCATTCGAAAAGATGTATCAGTACAATTTCTGAAGCTTAATAAAATGTTGAATGCAATGCGAGTGAGGTCGCCATGGTTGGATTCCAGTAGAGTGTTATATGGAATAAAACCATTTAAATGTCCAGAATATAATTGTCTGGTTGCTTTATGCAGATCGCCAAGATCAGGCAGACTGATTGGATATCCTATATCTTTATTAACTTTATCAGTATGATCATTAAGTGTTGGTAAATCCAGCTGCAAAATTTTTACTGGTTCAAATTTTGTTAATCGAAATGCACTCTTGCCGATAAATTTTGCGAATGCATCATTGCCTAACCATAATTCTGGACTCAGAAGTAATTCTTGGATATCAAGACTGTCATCCATTGTATGGTAAGTAAAATCACCAATTACCAGTTTGGAATTATCCCACGATAGCTTTAGACGGGTCTTATTATTCTTAATGGATATTATTGAGCCATTCCATTTGACATCAGTTCTGCTAACGCCTTTTTCCCGTAGGATCCAATTTGGGATATAGATCTGATAATTATTATATGATAAGGTGATATGATTTTTCTCATACATGGGATTAATTATCTTGTGGAAATTCTTCAAAATTTGTTTTCGTTTATACGTTCCCTTTTGTGTCAATTCGTCATTTGGATTAAAATCACGTTTAATAATTGCAAAATTGATTACGCGTTCAAATGGCGCAAGGAAACTGTTCACTGATTGAACTAGAGAACTATAGTATTCACGAATTGTAACTAAGCTTGCATTGGAAATATCCATAGGCAGACTATCTGGCTCTGAATAAATAAGTAAAGTATTAAATTCTAAACCATCTCCCACAAGAAATGCTGATTTGATTCCATCAAAATCTTGAAACATGTTTTCAATTTTTTGGGGTGAGATAGTCTGACCGCGACTATTTTTATAAATTTCTTTTTTACGGTCAATTATATAATAATGATCATGTTTTTCTTTAAATATATCCCCTGTATGAAACCAACCATCAATTAGAGTAGAGCCGTTTCCCCCTCCAAAATATGTTGAAGATACATAGGGCCCATTGATTAGTAATTCGTTGTCATCAGCTAAAGTAAGTTGTATTCCGGGTAATGGTATACCTACTGAATCAGGCTGGTAATCATCTGTGGGCGTCATGGTGATGCCTCCAGTTGCTTCGGTCATACCATAGCCACTTAAGAGGTTGATTCCATTACTCTGAAAAAAACGAAATACATCAGGATCTAAATAACCAGCCGCTGAAAGTCCATATTTCAAATTTCCCCCTGTTATTTGGTTTACGATATTATTGATTTCTTGATTATCTCCATCATCAACAGGTTTAATTGAATCTGTATGTTCCATCAATTGTATCCATCTTTTTGGTACACTGATAAAAACGGAAGGTTTGATCAGATGGAAGTCCTTTAATAGTGATTTAAAATATGGAGATTCAGCGAATGTGTAGGTTGCGCCCCAAAAAATAGACCCCAATAATTCAAAGTATCTGCCAAATGTATGGTATAATGGTAGAAAGCAAAGGAATATATCTTCAGATGAAAATTCGGGAAGTGCCAATGCGCGGGCAAAACGTTTGGTAACTATGTTTTCTTGGGTGAAAACAATACCTTTTGGTTCATCAGTTGTACCAGAGGTATACATTACTGTGGCAAGATCGTGCATAGAACACTGGTTGATACGCTTTAGCACATTTATACCATCAAAATCAACCGCTTGTGAAATAAAACCTTCCCAGGGCTTAGCAAAGATAATGGCTTCTGCAGGGTCATCCAGATGATATATATCCAACAATTTTTGTTCAACCTTTGATTCTCTTAAAATAGTTTGCACCGATGTTCCACCAATAAATAATTGAGTAATGGATGAATTCTCAATAATGAATGCCAGATGATCTGGAGTGGCTGTAACTGGAATCGGTACTATCGTTATATGAAATGAAAGGCAAGCTAAATCTATTAGCGCACCACGAATCGAATTCTCTGTAAATATGCCAATCGTTATATTATTCCCTGATACTGATTTAATAGCGCAAAGTGCCTGACCAATTTGAATGATTTGGTCCCAAATATCCTGGTAAGTGAATTTTCGAATTTGATTTCCATCAATTTCTTGGAAACATGTTTTATTACCATAATATCTTGCTCTCTGATTAATCAAATGGCCAACAGTTAATTTAGAGTCAAGTATCAATTCGTGAATTATATCGAACCATTCATCAATTTTATTTGCTTCGGAAATAGTTTTATTTACTATTGTTAAATGTCCTAATTCTAGAAAATCGTGCAGTTCCTTCTGATTAGGGTTTGAATCTTTTATCTGATTTGCTTTTTCAAAAAGATCATCAGCTGTAGGTTGAGTATCAAATAAGGATTCAAAGTATTGAGAATGGTCTGATTGCGGGTTATTCATCTAGTGTATATTAATATGTTTTTTAAATCAAAAAAAAAGGCCTTCTAATTGAAGGCCTTTTTAGAATAATGCAGAAATACTAAAGCCCGATTGTATATGTTAGTCTATTGACTTGCTTTAAGACCCTAAAATCTATTATATCAATCTTAGTGGTGTTTCCTTTAGCTATTTATAATAATTTGAATAAATAATTGATAAATGCATCTAGAAAAACTACATAGATTTATTAAACATTCACATTGAGGAAATGACACTCTTTATGTAAGTTTAACAAGAAATTGTTTTGGAGAGAATTCTATGAGTAATAATAATGGAAAAGGGAAACAACAATCAGTTCTGTTCTCACAAGCGGAGATCAGTAAACTGCTTGAGTCAGTGCCGTCCAATCTACGTACCTACATTAATAGTTTACAAAATCAGATATCCAATATGTCCGCTATTGGGCTTGCCCTTTCGAAAGAAAAGGATATGGAAAAACTGCTTGAGATGATTTTGCTTGAAGCAAAACGTATTTCTAATGCTGATGGAGGTACTTTATACATGATGATTGATGATCAGCGATTAAAATTTTCCATTATGATTACTAATTCGCTCAATATCCATATGGGCGGTACCTCCGGGAAAGAAATTCCTTTTTACCCGGTAAAATTGTATATGGATGATGGCCAACCAAATAAGTCCATGATTGCTGCAAATGCCGGTTTAACAGGAGATACAATTAATATACCTGATGCATATAAGGCAAAGGGATTTGATTTTTCAGGTACAAAGGCTTTTGATGAAAAAACCGGTTATCGGTCAAAATCATTTTTAACTGTACCTCTCAAGAATCATGAAAATGAAATTATTGGTGTATTACAATTATTAAACGCTCAGGATATTAAAACAAAAAAAGTAATACCTTTTTCAGACGGTGTTCAAAATAGTGTAGAAGCACTTTCCAGTCAGGCTGCAGTAGCAATCACTAATAAAAATTTAATTAAGGATCTTGAAGTATTATTCGAGTCCTTCATCAAATTAATTGCGTCAGCCATTGATGCAAAATCGCCCTATACAGGCGGCCATTGTTCTAGGGTTCCTGAAATAACCATGATGCTGGCAGAATCAGTAAACGATATAAATGAAGGTCCTTTTGCCGGTATCCAATTTACAGATAAGGAAATGTATGAACTCAAAATTGCTGCCTGGCTTCATGATTGTGGAAAAGTTGCAACACCAGAGGCCGTGGTTGATAAGGGCACGAAACTGGAAACGATCTATGATCGGATCCATACAGTAGCAACACGATTTGAAGTACTAAAGCGTGACGAGGAAATAAAATTTCTCAAAAAGCAAATCAAGATTCAAAAAGATAATTCATTGTCAGAAGATGAAAAAAAAGATGCATTGAAAAAAGCACGATCACTTTATTTGAAAAGAATTAAGCAACAGGTTGATGATAAGGCGTTTATCGAGGAATCAAATGTTGGTGGTGAATTCATGTCAAAGGATCGCAAAGATAGAGTCAAAAAAATAGCATCCTATCGTTGGAAGGATAATGGCAGCTCAAAACCATTTTTTACTGAAGATGAGGTATACAATCTTTGTATTAGTAGAGGAACGCTTACGCCAGAAGAAAGAAAAATCATTAATGATCATATAGTTGTCACTATTGATATGCTAGAACAACTTCCTTATCCAAAGCATCTCCGCAATGTACCTGAATTTGCAGGTGGCCATCATGAAAAGCTAGATGGTACAGGGTATCCAAAAGGGTTGAACCATTCTGAAATGTCAGTTCAAGCGAAAATTATGGCCATTGCTGATATTTTTGAAGCACTTACTGCCCGCGATAGACCATATAAAAAAGGAAAAACTTTGAGTCAAGCAATGCGAATACTTGGTTTCATGAAAAATGACGCCCACATCGATACGGAATTATTCGAAGTATTTGTTAAGGAAAAAATATACTTGAAATATGCAGAAGAGTTTTTAGATCCTGAACAAATTGATGAAGTAGAATTATAGTATTTGTGCTGCTTGCTACTTAGATATACCCCAGGTAAAATACCATGAGTATCGATATTATTATTGTATTATTTATCATTCTATTGGCCTTCGTACTTTTTGTAAGTGAAGCATTGCCGATAGATGTAGTTGCCCTAACGGTACTTAGTATGCTTCTTATTACTGGTCAACTCACTCCCGGCGAAGGTATTTCTGGTTTCTCCAATCCAGCTGTAATTACTATTGCTATACTCTTTGTATTAAGTCATGCTCTGCAAAAAACAGGAGTGCTTGAATACCTTGTGATCAAAATAAACCAACTTGTAAGTAGATCACTTGTTATTGGCCTGACAGTTTATTTGGTATGCATTGCCCTAGCATCCGCCTTAGTTAACAATACTGCCATCGTTGCTATTTTCATGCCGGTGACAATTCGAATGGCAGAAAAATACCATATCAGTCCATCCAAAGTTTTAATGCCCCTAAGTTATTCTGCTATTTTGGGTGGTACGCTTACATTGATTGGAACATCAACAAATTTGCTGGTTAATTCCATTTTTGTTAATAGCGGACCGTATACACCATTGGGTATGTTTGAATTTTCAAGGTATGGGATTTTCCTTTTGGCGGTTGGCCTTACATATGTTGTTGTAGTCGCGTACCGTATCTTGCCTTCTCGGACAGTCACCTCAAGTTTAACAAAGAGTTATCACATGGGTGGTTATTTAACTGAATTAAAAATCGGTGATGATTCACCGTTGTTGGGTGGCACTACCCTAGATCGCCAGATAAGCCAAAATTATGATGTTACTATATTAGGTATTCAGAGAAATAAAAAGCTCCTATCCACAAATTTAAGAGAAACTCCATTGGAGAAAGGGGACATTCTTTTGGTCCGCGGTTCTGTGGAAAATTTCTTCCGCATGAAAGAAGTTGAACAAGTATACATGCTCACAGATGAAAAATTAAATCAGGAAGAATTAACAAAAGAAGAAAATTTGTTAGTGGAGTGCCTGGTAACTAATCAATCAGAACTAGTGGGTCAATCATTAAAAGAAGCAAATTTTCGTCTTCGTTTTGGCAGTTTTGTTCTGGCAATTAGGCGGGAGGGAGATATTCTACGCAAGAAAATAGCCCATGTTATCCTTCGTGCTTTTGATACGCTTCTTGTATACGGATCAAGAGAAAAAATAAGAGAGATGCGTGATTCCGGCGGGTTTATTGTACTTACAGAACTAGAAAGATCATTACGAAAACACCGTTTTTGGTGGTTGAGCATCATTGTCATAATTGGTGCTGTCTTGTTAGCAGCGTTATCCCTTGTACCAATATTAAAAGGTGTAATAATTGGTTTGGCCATTTTACTTGTTGCCCGAGTAATTACACCATTGGAAGCATATAATTCTATTAATTGGCAAATAATAGTTCTAATTGGATGTCTGATTCCGCTAGGTATTGCAATTCAATCCAGTGGAACAGCAATAATGATTGGCAATACGATGGTCAATCTTTTACAATTTGTACCTGAGCATCAACAAGCGACCTTTCTTCTAGCAATGGTATATTTAGTTGCAATGATTCTCACAGAAGTTTCTTCAAATGCGGCTACGGCCATCATCATGACCCCGATCGCATTGGCAGCTTCAGCAAATCTAGGCTTAGATCCACGTCCATTTATTTTCGCAATATGTTTTGCAGCATCAGCATCTTTTATTACACCTATTGGTTATCAAACAAATTTGATGGTGTATGGCCCAGGAGGCTACAAATTTTCCGACTATATTCGTGTGGGATTACCTTTATCTATCACATTATGGATAATGGCAGTTCTGTTGATACCTGTACTTTGGCCTTTCACGCCAGTTCCCTAGTTCGAAATCCTTTTTCTATATCACTGGGACAATAATCCTAAATTGGGGGTCATGGATTCTGTGCAAAAAGAAGTGTCCCGCCTCAATATATTCTTAGATAATCCATCAAAAGCGCTGTGGACATTGGCCATCCCGATAATGGCTGGTATGGGTATACAGACATTGTATAACATTGTAGATATGATATTCATTGGTCGCTTAGGTGGCGAAGCGATCGCAGGAATAGCTTTTAATATGCCCCTGTTTTTTCTTGTCCTGGGTCTTACAATGGGTTTAGGAACCGGCGTAACAGCATCGATTGCAAGGTTTATTGGTAAAGATAATAAAGCTGGAGCAGATAATAGTGCGGAACACGCTATGGCCATGGCTTTATTTTTTAGCGTATTGTTATCTTCGCTAGGTATAGTATATGGTAAACAAATCTTATCTTTATTTGGTGCCCAAGAAGAGATCCTTTTACTCAGTTGGGATTATCTTCGGGTAATGTGTATAGGTATGCCTTTTATGATATTCTCTGG